>DASPJI010000321.1:0-5520 GCA_035628695.1 Thermoanaerobaculia bacterium
GGTTCGAATCCCTCCCTCTCCGCCATCCTCTTTCCGCTTCCTCGGCCTCCTCGGAGACCCGCACCATGAGCACGGACAACGACGGCCCGGTCCGGGTGCGTTTCGCGCCCTCCCCTACCGGTTTCCTCCATGTCGGCGGCGTCCGCACCGCCATCTACAACGATCTGCTGCGGCTGCGGCGCGGCGGCGCCTTCGTCCTCCGCATCGAGGACACGGACCGGGAGCGCTCGGACGAGGCGATGACCCGCCAGATCCAGGACGCCCTCTCCTGGACCGGCGTCACCTGGGACGAGGGGCCGTTCCTGCAGAGCGAGCGCCTCCCCCGCCACCGGGAGCGCGGCGAGGAGCTGCTGGCGGCCGGCAAGGCCTACCGTTGCTTCTGCACCACCGAGATCCTGGAGGCCCAGCGCGCCGAGGCCCAGAAGCAGGGCGCCGCGTTCCGCTATCCCCGCACCTGCCTGGGTCTCAGCCAGCAGGAGGTCGAGGAGCGGCTCGCCGCCGGCACCCCGTTCGTGGTCCGCTTCCGCATGCCCGACGAGCCGATCCGCTTCACCGACCTGGTGCGGGGCGACATGGAGTTCCCGCCGGAGGCGCTGGACGACTTCATCCTCCTGCGCTCCGACGGCACGCCGACCTACCACATGTCGGTGGTAGTGGACGACATCGATATGGACATCACCCATGTCATCCGGGGCGAGGACCACCTCTCGAACACCCCCAAGCACGTGCCGCTGTTCCAGGCGCTGGGCGGCCGGGTCCCCACCTTCGGCCACCTGCCGCTGATCCTCGGGACCGACAAGAAGCGCCTGTCGAAGCGCACCGGGGCGACGTCGGTCGAGGAGTTCCGGGCCGAGGGGGTCTTCCCCCAGGCGCTCTACAACTACATGGCGCTCCTCGGCTGGAGCCCGGGGGACGACCGGGAGATCATGACCCGGCAGGAGATGGCGGCGACCTTCTCCACCGACCGGCTCAAGGCGTCGGCGGCGGTGTTCGACCGCGAGAAGCTCCTCTGGATGAACGGCCAGTACATGTCGTCCCTGCCGGTGGACCAGATCCTCCCCTACTTCGAGCCGTTCCTCGAGGAGGTGGGGCTGACCGGCGCGGACCGCCAGCGGCTGCTCCAGGCGCTGGACCTCCACCGCAGCCGCGCCCGCGCCCTCAAGGAGCTGGCGCCCATGATGCTCCCCTACTTCCGGGACGAGCTCCTCTACGACCGGGAGGCCTGCGCCAAGTTCCTCAAGGACCCGGACCTGCCGGTGCACCTGGCGGCGCTGCGCGACCGCTACGCCGCCCTGGAGCCGTTCGAGAAGGGTGGCCTCGAGAACGAGCTGCGGGTGCTGGCCGAGGATCGGGGGATCAAGGCCGGGGTGCTCATCCACCCCACCCGCATGGCGCTGACCGCCGCGGCGACCGGTCCCTCCCTCTTCGATCTGGTGGAGGTCATGGGCCGCGACGCCACGGTCCGCCACCTGGCCCACTTCGTCGCCTACCTCCGGAAAGGGGGCGAGGAGGTCATTCACCAGGATTGAGGCAGGATCGAGAGCCGAACGGGATTGACGGAGCCGTTCCGTTTGTTTATCCTCTCGGGCCTGTCCTGCTGGGAGGTCGTTCAACGGTAGGACATGCGGCTCTGACCCGCAGAATCGGGGTTCGAATCCCTGCCTCCCAGCCAATTCGCTGATCCCAGTCCGAGGCCGCCGTCAGGCGGCCTCGGTGTTTATGGCCTCGGCTAGGCGCCCAGCTCCCCGGTCAGGATCGCGTTGACCAGCTTGGGGTTGGGCTTGCCGCCCTCCTGCCCCGCCTGCTTCATCACCTGGGCGACGAAGAAGCCGAGGACCCCCGTCTGGCCGGCGCGGTAGCGCTCGGTCTCGGCGGGATGCGCCGCGAGCACTCCCTGGACGATGGGCAGGAGGGTGGGGCGCATCCGCTCCAGCAGCTCCAGCTCCTCGGGCGAGAGCGGCGTGGGGGCCTTCGGCTCCTGCGCCTTGGGCGCCTTCGGCTCGGCCGGCTTCTGCGGAGCGGGTGCCGCGGCGGGCGCCTGCTTCTTGGCCTCCTGCGCCCAGGAGTCCCGGAGCTGCACGATCCGGTTGAAGACGAGGCGATCAGGGCGCGTATCGACGGGATCGCGGAAGAAGTAGCCCTGCCGCTCGAACTGCAGCCGCTCTCCCATCTCCGGATCCGCCGCCGCCGGCTCCAGGCGGCTGCCGGTCAGCGTCTCCAGGGCGTTCGGGTTCAGGTACTCGTCGAAGCTCCCCTCCTCGAGGTCCGGCCGCTCGACCCGGAACAGGCGGTCGTAGAGCCGTACCTCCACCGGCACCGAGTGCTCGGCCGAGACCCAGTGCAGGGTGCCGGGCACCTTGCGGCCGTCTGGCGGCGAGCCGCCACGGGTCGCCGGGTCATAGGTGCAGCGCACCTCGACCACCTCGCCGGTCGCCGGGTCCTTGACCACGCTCTCGCAGCGGACGAAGTAGGCGTAGCGCAGCCGTACCTCCTTGCCCGGGGAGAGGCGATGGAACCCCTTCGGCGGCACCTCCGCGAAGTCGTCCCGCTCGATGTAGAGGACGCGCGAGAAGGGCACCTTGCGGCTCCCCTCCTTGGGCACGTCATGCGGGTAGAGCGGCGCGTCCAGCTCCTCCACCTGGCCCTCGGGGTAGTTCTCGATCACCAGCTTCAGCGGCCGCAGCACGCACAGCACCCGGGGGACCTCGGGGTTGAGGGCCTCGCGCTGGCAGTGCTCGAGCAGCGTCACGTCCACCGTGCTGTTCGCCTTGGCGACGCCGACCCGCTCGCAGAGGTCGCGGATCGCCTCGGGGGTGAAGCCGCGGCGCCGCATGCCGGCCAGGGTGGGCATGCGCGGATCGTCCCAGCCCGTCACCAGCCTGCGCTGCACCAGCTCGAGGAGCTTGCGCTTGCTCATGATCGTGTAGGTGAGGTTCAGGCGGGCGAACTCGATCTGCTTCGGCGGGTCCGGGATCTCCAGCGTCTCCATCAGCCAGTCGTAGATGTCCCGGTTGTTCTCGAACTCCAGGGTGCAGAACGAGTGGGTGATCCCCTCGATGGCGTCCGACAGCGGGTGGGCGAAGTCGTACATCGGGTAGATGGACCAGGCGTCGCCCCGGTGGTAGTGGGTGGCGCGCTTGATGCGGTAGAACAGGGGGTCGCGCATCTTCATGTTGGGCGACGCCATGTCGATCTTGGCGCGCAGCACGTGGGCGCCGTCCGGGAACTCGCCATCCCGCATCCGCCGGAACAGGTCGAGGTTCTCCTCGACCGAGCGGTCACGGTACGGGCTGTTCCGGCCCGCCTCGGTGACGGTGCCGCGGTACTCGCGGATCTCGTCCTCGTTCAGGCTGTCGACGTAGGCCTTGCCCCGGCGGATCAGCTCGACGGCGAAGTCATGGAGCCGCTCGAAGTAGTCGGAGGTGTGGAAGAAGTTCTCTCCCCAGTCGAAGCCCAGCCAGCACACGTACTCCTGGATCGCGTCGACGTACTCCTGGGACTCGGTCTCGGGATTGGTGTCGTCCAGACGGAGGTTGCACCGGCCGCCGTTCTCCTGGGCGATGCCGAAGTTGAGGCAGATCGACTTGGCGTGGCCGATATGCAGATAGCCGTTCGGCTCCGGGGGAAAACGGGTGACCACCCGCCCGCCGTGCTTGCCGGCGGCGCGATCGCGGTTGACCAGGTCGCGAATGAAGTCGCGCCCTGGAGTATAGGAGACAGGTTCGGACATACCAGTGATCCTCGGAGGAATAGGAGGCCCCCGGTCCGAAACGGACCGTGGAGCCGCCCCCATCCTATAAGAGAAGAGACGGAGGCCGCCTACCAGGCTTCGTCCGGGGGCACCGGCGGATTTTCCGGGTGCCGCTCCTGCTCGATGGCGCGCAGGAGCTCGGCCGGGCTCTCGCTGACCTCGAGGGTCTTCCCCGACGCGAGAATGACCTCGCTCCCCTTGGCGGGAGAGCCCGACACCCGGTCCAGGATGGCGGCGATCTGCTGGGATTGCAGGTTGACGTTCTTCTTGTCGACGGTCGTCGCGGTGATCCAGGCCATGCTCCGGAGGATACTACGTCCCGCCAGGGCCTCGGCCATGCTAGCCTTGATCAGGAGATCTCAGGAGGTGCATTGCATGGTTGCCGAGACCGGTTCCGCGGCGCTCCCCGCCCCCGAGTGGAGCCCCGCGACGCGGATCCTGTTCCGCTTCGCGTTCGTCTACTTCCTTCTGTACTACCTGCCGACCCCCTTCTCCCTGATCCCGTTCGTGGGTGTGCTGTTCGCGCCGATCGAGAGCTTCTGGTCCATGCTCGTGCCGTGGGTGGGCAGCCATTTCTTCGCGGTCGAGATCACCGATCTGATGCCGAACGGCAGCGGCGACCGGACCTATGGCTACGTGCGGGTGTTCTGCGGCCTGGTCCTGAGCCTGGCGGCGACCCTGGCCTGGACCCTGCTCGACCGCAAGCGGCCGAGCTATCCGCGGCTCCGCGAGTGGCTGTGGATCTTCCTCCGCTTCTCCCTTGGGATGGCGCTCATCGGGTACGGCGCCTATAAAGTGATCAAGTCGCAGTTCCCCGACCCGAGCCTCGACCGCCTGCTGCAGCCGTTCGGCAACGCCTCGCCGATGGGCCTCCTGTGGACGTTCATGGGCGCCTCCGACGCCTACACCATCTTCGGCGGCGCCTGCGAGATGCTCGGCGGGCTGCTGCTCACCTTCCGGCGCACCACGCTGCTGGGAGCCCTGGTCTCCGCCAGCGTCATGCTCAACGTCGTCATGCTCAACTTCAGCTACGACGTGCCGGTGAAGATCTATTCGACCCACCTGTTCCTGACCGCCGTCGTCCTCGCCCTGCCCGACCTGCGGCGGATGGCGGACCTGTTCCTGTTCAACCGGCGGGTGGAGCCGGTGGCGGAGCGCCCGCTCTTCGAAAGGCGGTGGCTCGACCGGAGCGCCCTGGGGCTCCGCACCGCCTTCGTCGTCCTCGTCACCGCGACGTCGCTGTACCAGTCCCACCAGACCCGGACGATGTACGGCGACGACGCGCCCAAGTCGCCGCTCTACGGCGTCTGGACCGTGGAGCGGATCGAGACCGACGGCCAGATCCGTCCGGCGCTGATCACCGACGCGAGCCGCTGGCGGCGGGTGATCTTCGAGGTCCCCGGCAGGATGTCCATCCAGTCCATGGACGACAGCCGCGCGCGCTACAGCCTCGATCCGAAAGCCGGCGCCAACGTGCTCGCCATGTCGAAGCGCGATGATCCGAAATGGACCTCCAAGATTTCGTACCGCGAGACCTCTCCCGGAGTGATGATGCTCCAGGGAACGTTCGACGGCCAGAAGATCCGCGCCGTGCTCCGCAAGACGGAGGCGGACGATTTCCTGCTCGTCAACCGCGGCTTCCACTGGATCAACGAGGCGCCGTTCAACCGGTGACGCGCCGCCAGCCCGGCCTGATGGAGCTCGGCGGCGCGCCACGCGTCGGTCGCGCCGGCGCCTACTTCTTCTTGGTGTCCTTCTTGGTGGCGGCG
>DASPJI010000322.1:0-4720 GCA_035628695.1 Thermoanaerobaculia bacterium
GATCCCGGCCCTTCTCGCCGTGCTCGAGGCGGGCGCCGCCTACGTGCCGCTGGAGATCGGCCACCCGCCGGCCCGCTTGCAGTGGATCGCCGGCGCGCTGGACATCTCCTGCGTGCTCACCGAGTCGGCGCAGCGGGGCTCCCTGCCGGAGCTGCCGCACGTGATCTGTCTGGATCGCGTGGAGCTGGAGAGGGAGCGGCCGGTGGCGCCGCCGCGCCGAGGGGCTCCGGACGACCTCGCCTACATCATCTTCACCTCGGGCTCCACGGGCACGCCCAAGGGGGTGATGGTCCGCCACCGCCCGGTGGTCAACCTGTTCCGCTGGGCCTACCGCGCCTTCGATTTCTCCCCGGCGGACCGGGTGCTCTTCGTCACCTCCCTGGCCTTCGACCTGTCGGTCTTCGACGTCTTCGGCCTGCTGGGGGCCGGCGGCTCGGTCCGTATCGCCACCGAGGAGGAGATCCGCGATCCCCGTCTCCTGGTGCGCGCCCTGGCCGAGGAGCCCATCACCTTCTGGGACTCGGCGCCCGCCGCCCTGGAGCAGACGGTGCCGTTCCTGGCAGCGCTGGAGCCGGAGGCGCGCCCGTCCCTCCGGTTGGTCTTCCTGAGCGGCGACTGGATCCCGGTGACCCTGCCGGACCGCGTCCGCGAGCGCTTCCCCGAAGCCCGGGTGATCTCCCTGGGCGGCGCCACCGAGGCCACCGTCTGGTCCAACGTCTTCCCCATCGGGACGGTCGATCCGGTCTGGAAGAGCATCCCGTACGGCCGGCCCATCGACAACGCGCGCTATCACGTGCTCGACGCGCGGCTCGCCCCCTGCCCGATGGGTGTGCCGGGAGACCTCTATATCGGCGGGGACTGCCTGGCCGACGGCTATGCCCGGGAGCCGGAGCTGACCGCCGGCAAGTTCCTACCCGACCCCTGGAGCGCCACTCGCGGCGGCCGGCTCTACCGCACGGGCGACCGCGCCCGCTACCGTCCGGACGGCAATCTGGAGTTCCTGGGGCGGCTGGACCACCAGGTCAAGATCCGCGGCTTCCGTATCGAGCTGGGGGAGATCGAGGCGGCTCTCGCCACCCTTCCCGGCGTGCGCGAGGCGGTGGTGGTGGTGCGGGAGGACGCCCCCGGCGACCGCCGGCTGGTCGCCTACGTGACCGGCGATGCCCTGGTGGACGATCTCCGCCCCTGGCTGCGGGAGCGGCTGCCGGAGTCCATGTTGCCCTCGGCCTTCGTCTCCCTGGCGGCGTTGCCCCTGACCCCGAACGGCAAGGTGGACCGCAAGGCGCTGCCGGCGCCGGACCGGCAGCGCGCCGAAGAGGCCTACGTGCCGCCGCACACGCCGGTCGAGGAGATCGTGGCCGGGATCTGGGCGGAGGTGCTCGGTCTCGAGCGAGTGGGGGCGGCCGACCACTTCTTCGAGCTGGGCGGCCACTCGCTCCTGGCGACCCAGGTGGTGTCGCGGCTGCGGAGGGCCTTCGGTGTCGAGCTGCCGCTGCGCGATCTGTTCGAGGCGCCCACCCTGGACGACCTCGCCGCCCGCATTGAGGTAGCGGCGCGGGCCGGCTCGCGCCCTCTCGCTCCACCCCTGGTCCCCCTCGCCCCGGCAGTGCGGGAGGGAGCGTTGCCCCCGTCCTTCGCCCAGCAGCGCCTCTGGTTCATCGATCAGCTCGCGCCGGGAAGCCCGCTCTACAACATCCCTGTGGCGCTACGCGTCGAAGGCCCGCTGGACGCCCGCGTGCTGGCCCTCTGCCTTGAGGAGATCGTGCGCCGGCACGAGGTCCTGCGCACGGTCTTCGCGGCGCCGGACGGCTCACCCGTGCAGGTGATCCGTCCGCCGGAGCCCTTCGAGCTGCCGGTGGTGGACCTCGCGGCTCTCCCGTGCCCCGGCCGCGAGACCGCCGCGCTGATCGCCGAGGAGGCCCTCCGCCCGTTCGACCTCGCCCGGGGACCGCTGTCCCGCGGCCTGCTGCTGCGGCTGGCGGATGGCGACCATGTCATCGCGTTGACCCTGCACCACATCGCTGGTGACGCGTGGTCCATGGGCATTCTGGTCCGCGAGGTCACGGCTCTCTATCCGGCGTTCACCCAGGGCAGACCCTCCCCCTTGCCGGACCTCCCGGTGCAGTACGCGGACTTTGCCGTCTGGCAGAGCTCCTGGCTGCGCGGTGACCTCCTGGAGCACGAGATCTCCTTCTGGCGCCGCCAGCTCGCGGGCCTGCCGCCTCTCCTGGAGCTCCCCACCGACCGGCCGCGGCCCGCGGCGCAGAGCCTCCGCGGCGCGACGCGTCCGGTGCGGCTGCCGTCCGGGCTCGCCCGGCGGCTCGAGGCGCTCACCCGGCGCGCGGGGGGGACGCTCTTCATGACGCTCCTCGCCGGCTTCCAGGCCCTGCTGGCGCGCTACAGCGGCCAGCAGGACCTGGCGGTGGGCTCGCCGGTCGCCGGACGCAACCGGGTGGAGGTCGAAAGGCTGATCGGCTTCTTCGTCAACACCCTGGTGCTGCGGGGGGACCTGTCGGGGGGCCCCTCCTTCGGCGAGCTGCTCGGTCGCGCCCGCGAGACCGTGCTCGCCGCCCACGCGCACCAGGACCTGCCGTTCGAGCGGCTCGTCCAGGAGCTCGCGCCGGAGAGGAGCCTCGCCCACACCCCTCTGTTTCAGGCGATGCTCGTCCTGCAGAGCGCGCCGGTGGAAGCGCCGGCGATCCCGGGCCTGCGCCTGCGGCTTGCGGGAGTGGCCGCGGCCACGGCGAAGTTCGATCTCCTGCTCACCCTCGAAGAGCGCGACGGCGGGCTGGCCGGCACGGTGGAGCACGCCACCGAGCTGTTCGACGGTGCGACCATCGACCGCCTCATCGGCCACTTCGAACGGCTGCTCGAAGGCGCCGCGGCGAGGCCGGAGCTGCCGGTGGCGGAGCTGCCGATCCTCAGCGGCGTCGAGCGCGGGCAGATCCTGACCGAGTGGAACGACACCCTCTCGGAGCCGGCTCTCCGCGGCTGCGCGCACGAGCTGTTCGCGGCGTGGGCGCGGCGGGCTCCGGAGGCCGTGGCCGCGGTCTACGGGGCGGAGGCGCTGACCTATGCCGAGCTCCGCTCCCGCGCCGGGCATCTGGCCCGGCACCTGCGCCGCCTCGGAGTCGGGCCGGACGTCCTGGTCGGGCTCATGGCCGAGCGCTCCCTGGACATGGCCGTCGGTGTGCTGGGCATCCTCGAGGCGGGCGGCGCGTATGTGCCGCTCGATCCCGGATACCCCGAGCAGCGCCTGGCCTGGATGCTCGCGGACACCCGCTCTCCCGTCCTGCTGACACAGCGGCACCTGCGGCATCGGCTGCCGGCCGGAGACTCCGCAATCGTCCTGCTCGACGGCGGCGGGTGGAGCGAAGCTCCCGGCGGCGCGGTGCCGGCCGCGGCGGGGCCTTCCGAGGAGAGCCTGGCGTATGTGATCTTCACCTCGGGCTCCACCGGCCGGCCCAAGGGGGTGGCCCTCCCGCATGGAGCGCTGCGCAACCTCATCGACTCGCACCTGGCGGGCTTGGTGGGCGGAGCGCGGACGCTCCAGTTCGCCTCGCTGAGCTTCGACGTCAGCTTCCTCGAGATGTTCGCCTGCTGGGCCTCCGGCGGCACCCTGGTGGTCGTGCCGGAAGAGTTGCGCCGCGACCTGCCCGCCCTGACCGGGCTGCTGGCGGCGGCGGAGGTCGAGAAGGCCATCTTCCCCGGGGCGGTCCTGCAGCAGCTCGCGGAGATCTATGCCGGCCGGGACGCGCTGCCGCCGCTCCGCGAGATCATCGCGACGGGCGAGCGGTTGCAGACGAACCAGGCGATGGCGGCGCTGTTCCGCCGGCTCCCGGGCTGCGCCTTCCACAACCACTACGGCCCGTCCGAAACCCACGTCGCCACCGCCTTCACCTTGAGCGCCGACCCGGCGGAGTGGGCGGTCTACCCCTCCATCGGCCGGCCGATCCGGAATGCCGCCACCTACGTTCTGGAGCCGGGCCGGATTCCGGCTCCCGCGGGCGTCCCGGGGGAGCTCTTTATCGGCGGCGTTGGCGGCGCCTGTCTGGCCCGCGGCTACCTGAGGCGGCCCGACCTCACGGCCGAGAGGTTCGTGCCCGATCCGTTCGGCGGCGAGCCGGGGGCCCGGCTGTACCGGACGGGGGACAAGGTGCGGCTCCTCGCCGGTGGAGACCTGGAGTTCCTCGGGCGCTTCGACGACCAGGTCAAGATCCGCGGCTTCCGCATCGAGCCGGGAGAGATCGAGCAGGCGCTCGTCGCCCTCCCCGGTGTCCGTGAGGCGGTGGTGGTGGCGCGGGAGGACGCGCTCGGCCAGCGGCGGCTGGTGGCCTACGTGGTCGGCGACGCCGCGCCGGAGACGCTGCGCCAGTCGCTACGCGAGCGGCTGCCGGACTACATGGTGCCGGCGGCCGTCGTGAAGCTGGACGAGCTCCCCCTCAGCCCGAACCGCAAGGTCGACCGCAAGACCCTGCCCTCTCCCGAGTGGCAGGGTGCCGGCGAGAGCTACCGGGCGCCGCGGACGCCGGTGGAGGAGGTCCTCGCGGGCATCTGGACCGAGCTCCTCGGCCCCGAACGGGTCGGGCTGGACGACCACTTCTTCGACCTGGGCGGCCACTCGCTGCTGGCGACCCAGGTGGCCTCGCGCCTGCGTAGCACCTTCGCGGTGGAGATGCCGCTGCGCGAGCTGTTCGAGGCGCCGCGGCTGGCGGACCTC
>DASPJI010000323.1:0-7840 GCA_035628695.1 Thermoanaerobaculia bacterium
ATCTGGTGGTGCTGGCGGCCCTTCATAACCGATCAACTTTCCGTGGCCACGAAGGCCCGGAATTCTAAAGGAGAAGTGTCATGAACACGATGCAGAACATCAACACCACGCAGCCGGTCGCCAGGAAGCTGATCCGCCCCCGGGGCGAGAAGCTGAAGGCGGAGCGGGTCCAGGAGAAGCTGCGCTCGATGCCGGGCTGGCAGCTCGCCCGGGAGGGCAAGGCGCTGAGCCGGGTCCGCGAGTTCCCGGATCACGGTGTGGCCACGGCCTTCGCCAGCTACGCGGGAGCCTTCACCGCCCGCATGAAGCAGCCGGCCGACGTCACCCTCTCGGGTTCGCGGGTGCTGGTGATCCTCCACGCGAGGAGCCGCGCCGGGCTGTCCAACGCCGTGCTCGAATTCGCCAAGTCTCTGGGTTGACCCGGGATTTCCACGGAACCACGAACGAAACACGACTCAACGAAAAGGAGAAAACCATGCCCAGAGTACTCACGCGTCAGGGAGACGTCCGCAAGGAGTTGGAGGACATCCTGGCACCCCTGGAAGCCAACGCGGCAGATCTGCCTCAGCTCGAGGTTCACCGCCTCGCCATCGTGGACGTGTTGCAGGACATCCGCTCCTTCACGGCCGATCAGGACATCTTTCGCGCCAACAAGCAGCAGACGTCGAAGCGGCTGAGGGCCGCCATCGACAAGGGCCGGAAGCTGCTGACGGTGGCTCGGGTCGTCCTCAAGCAGCACTACGGGTCGGACAACGAGAAGCTGCTGGAATTCGGGGTGCAGCCGTTCCGCGGCCGTTCCCGCGCTCAGACGCCGGCCCCGGAGACTCCGGAGGACAAGCCGCAGGACAGGCTCAAGGCCAAGCCCTCCGAGCCCGAATCCTGACGTGCCGTTGATCCACTGAACCACCGGGGCGTGCACCGCACGCCCCGGTACCTGCTCCTTCAGTCGTTTAGGACAAGCTCGCTCTTTGACAATTGAAGGACACCTCCGGAGCGCGGAGCCCTCAGCGGACGGGGGCGCCGCGCTCTTTGGATGTGCTGCTCGGGCTGGCAAGTATAAGATCTCCTGGATGAGTCGCGCCGAGCTCCCGGATGAGATCCGACGGTTCATCCTGACCAGCGTGCCCTCGGTTCCCTACCTCGAAGCCATCCTGCTTCTGAGGATCGATCCCGATGTGGCCTGGGACGTGCGGCGAGTGGCCGCGCGCCTCTACGTGGCCGAGAGGCAGGCCGCCGAGGTGCTCACCGCGCTAGCCGCGGCCGGCATCGCGCAAGGCGAGGACCATGGAGACACCGCCCTGTTCCGCTATGCGCCCGCCACGGACGAGCTGCGCGAGCGTCTCGACGCTCTGGCGCAGGCGTACTCGGCCAACCTGGTCGGGGTGACCGACCTGATCCATTCGCGGCTCGACAAACGGGCACAGCAGTTCGCCGATGCCTTCCGCGTGCGCAAGGACAGCGGAAGAGAGGACTGATATGGCACCTTTGATCTACTCCCTCTGCGCCCTGACCAGCCTCGCCTGCTGCGTGCTGCTGTGGCGGGGCTGGCGCGCGGGGGGCAACCGTCTGCTGTTCTGGAGCGCGCTGTGCTTTGCCGGACTGGCGGTAAACAACCTGCTGCTGGTGATAGACAAGGTGGTACTGCCGACTCAGGTGGACCTGCAGATCTGGCGGCTGGCTTCAGCTTTTCTGTCGGTGTCGCTCTTGCTGTTCGGCCTGGTCTGGGAGGAAGAGTAGCCATGCAGCAGATGCTGATGGGCGGCATCGCCATGGGCTGGGCGCTCGCGGGCCTGTTCTTCTTCCGCTTCTGGCGCCAATCGCGTGACCGGTTCTTCCTCTTCTTCGCTGCCTCCTTCTGGATCGAGTCGATCAATCGCGTGGCACTGGGAATGAGGGAGAGCGCCAGCGAGACCAATCCGATGTTCTACGGCATCCGGCTGGTCTCCTATGGCCTGATCCTGCTGGCGATCTGGCAGAAGAACCGGCCGCGCTCCTGAAGTGCTATACCTACCGACAGGATCCCTGGGTGCATACATCTGCGGGTCCGATGAGCCTATCTGTGCTAACCTACTGCGCGGTTTGGCGGGCGGCTCTTTCCTCGGGAGCTATCGCGGTCCGTCGTGTCCCCATCGTCTAGTGGTTAGGACTCCGCCCTTTCAAGGCGGCAACACGGGTTCGAATCCCGTTGGGGATACCAGCTCACATCCAGCCCCCTTCGCCGGTGATCCGGGCGGGCGAAATCACCACGAAAGCGGTCTAGAATCGGCCTCATGAGCGCGATCGTGCGAGACCTCCGGCACGGATTGCGAACGCTTCGGAAGAGCCCGGGGTTCGCCGCCGTCACCATCCTCACTCTCGGCCTCGGCATCGGGGCCACCACGGCCATATTCAGCGTCGTCGACAGCGTCCTGCTGCGCCCCCTGCCCTTCCAGGAGCCGGAGCGGCTCGTCATGGTGTGGAACCGATTCGCGGCCCTGGACCTCGAGGAGGTGCCCTTCTCCGAGCCCGAGTTCCTCCAGTACCGGGAGCAGGCCAAGAGCTTCGAGGGTATGGCCGCCTACCGCACGCCCAGCATGACGATCCGGGGCGAGCAGGGGCCCGAACGGGTGACCGGCGCCATGACCACCGCCTCCTTCTTCGACGTCCTCGGCGTCCGGCCCCTGCACGGGCGGGGCTTCCGTCCACAGGAAGACCAGCCGAACGCCCCGTTCGTCGCGGTGCTCAGCCACGCCGCCTGGGAACGCCTCTACGGCAGGGATCCGGCACTGGTGGGCAGGACGATCTACGTCGACGGCAGGCCCACCGAGGTCGTCGGCATCATGCCGCCAGGCTTCGACTTCCCGGCCGACACGGAGATCTGGCTGCCGGTGCCGTTCCTCGCAACGAACCCGCTGCAGGCCCGCTTCAACCAGACCTTTGCCCGGCTCCAGCCGGGTGTCTCCCTGGAGAGTGCCCGAGCCGAGTTGACAGCCATCGCCGCCCGCGTGCAACAGGCCCTCCCCGACGAGTACCTGCCGACCAGCGGCTGGGGCACCACCGCCGTGCCGCTGCAGGAGCAGATCGTCGGCGACATGCGCGAGCGCCTGCTGGTGCTCCTCGCCGCGGTCGGTCTCCTGCTGCTCCTTGCCTGCGCCAATGTCGCGAACCTGTTGCTCACCCGCGCTCAGGCCCGAGGACGGGAGGCTGCGCTACGCACCGCCCTGGGCGCCAGCCGCGGCCGGCTGGTGGGGCAGTTCCTCACCGAAAGCGCTCTCCTCGCCCTGCTCGGCGGTCTGCTGGGCCTCCTGCTGGCTCAGGCAGGCCTCACCGCCGTTCAGGCGCTCGATCCCGGCAATATCCCACGGCTGGACGAGGTGAGGCTCGATGGCCGCGTCCTCGCCTTCGCCCTCGGCGTCTCGCTGCTGACCGGGCTGCTCCTGGGGACGCTCCCCGCCCTGCAGTCGCGCCTGGACCTCTCCGAGATCTTCAAGCAGGGGGGAAGGACCCTCGCCGGCTCCGGCAGCCGGATGGCGCGCCGCGGCCTGGTCGTGGCCGAGATCGCCATCGGACTGGTGCTGGTGGTCGGCGCCATGCTCCTGGGCAAGAGCCTGTTCGCCCTCCAGGAGGTGGACCCCGGTTTCGATCCGAAAAACGTCCTTACCCTGCGGGTGAGCCTGCCTCCCCAGCAGTACCCGGATCCGCCCCGCCTCGTCCAGTTCTACGATCGACTTCTGGAACGTCTGCGGTCGATGCCCGGTGTCGAAGCCGCCGGTGCGGTGTCTCATCTGCCCCTTTCCGGTATCGACTTCTCGGCCTCCTTCACCGTCGAGACCGAATCCGAGCCCACCGGCGAGATGCCGCCCGAAGGGGAATTCCGGGCGGTCACGATGGACTATTTCAAGGCCATGGGGATCCCGCTACGGCAGGGTCGATCCTTCCAGATCACCGACCAGCCGGACACGACCCTCGTCGCCGTGGTCGACGAGGCGCTCGTCCGCAGGTACTGGCCCGACCGCAACCCGCTGGGCCAGCGGCTCAAGTTCGGCCCCCCCGAGATCCAGACGACACCCTGGATGACGGTGGTCGGCGTGGTAGCGAGCGTCAAGAACCAGGCGCTGGACGGCGACTCCCGAGCCCAGATCTACTACCCGGTCACCCAGGCGCCTCCCAGTCCCAGCATGTTCGTGGCTGTGCGCGGTGAGCGTGACCCGGAGGCCCTCGCGCCGATGGTCCGGCAGGCGATCCGCGAGATCGATCCAGAGGTGCCGGTCTACGAGGTGGCGAGCATGGAGGAGAGAGTCTCCAGGTCGCTATCGCGCCCCCGCTTCTCCGTCATTCTCACCGGGACCTTCGCCGGTTTTGCCCTGCTCCTGGCTGCCCTCGGGATCTACGGCGTCATCGCGTACTCGGTGACCGAACGGACACAGGAGATCGGTGTCCGCATGGCCCTGGGGGCCGAGCGCAGGCAGGTGCTGGGCCTGGTGATCCGCCAGGGCATGCTGCTGGCGGCGTTGGGGCTCGTGGTAGGCGCGCTCCTCGCGATGGGACTGACACGCTGGCTGTCGAGCCAGCTCTTCGGTATCAGCGCGGCGGACCCGGCGGTTTTCGCGGGGGTCGCCATGCTCCTCGCCCTGGTGGCGCTCCTGGCCACCTGGCTCCCGGCCCGCCGTGCCACCCGGGTCGACCCGGTGGTGGCGCTACGGTACGAGTAGAGCCTCTCCGTCAGCGGGAGGGGGCCGGCAGCCAGCCCATGCCCACGAAGGCATCCAGGTAGGTGCGGAGCAGGTTCTCGTCCACCGGCGAGCAGGCGATGCCGCTCCCCTCCAGCCCCGCCCGTGTGTTGGCCATGTCGTAGCGCGGCTCGCTCAGGGGGCCGGGTGTCGCATCCGTGGCAGCCGGCAGGGCCTCCAGGATCCGCTCGGGCTGCCCCATGAGATCCGCCGGCACGAGGATCGGGAGGAAGGGGAAGAGGGCATGCCCCGGGTCTGCCGGCACCACCTCGGCGACCTTGGCCAGCCAGCGCGCATAGGGAACCGCCTCGATCTCGTACCCATAACGCTGCAGGATGTGGAGTGCCTCGGTCCAGCGCATGGGCGAAGGGTTGGGGAAGTGGAAAGCGTGGCTCAGCGACTCCCGCCGCAGCGACAGGTGCACGATGGCCCGGCTGACGAAGTCCACCGGCGTGACGTCGATGGGGAAATCGGTCCCCGGCGCCAGGCCGAGCTGGATGGAGCCCTTCATCATGTTCCAGATCATGTCCCTGGTATTGCCCGAGCCCGTCCGGGTATCACCGGAGACCACGCCGGGGCGGTGGACGGTGACCGGGATCCCCCGCGCCGCCGCCAGGCGGACGATCTGCTCCCCCACCCACTTGGTCTCGCCATAGCCGCCGAAGAGGCCGTCGGTGTGCTCCAGCTCCGCGTCTTCGAGGGCGGCGCCGCCGCCGGCGAAGACCCGTTGAGAGATGGCCGCCACCGAGGAGATGAAGTGAACCGCCTTGAGCCGCTGCCGGCTGGCGAGGCGCAGGGCCTCGACCGTGCCGTCGACGTTGATCGGCTTGAGCACCTGGTAGGGGTAGGTGAAATTGACCCAGGCACCCGCGTGATAAATCGCGTCGGTCTCGGCGGCCAGACGGTCGAAGTCCGCGGCGGCGAGGCCCCATTGCGGCAGCCCCAGGTCGGCCGCCAGGGGCACGATCCGCGCCGTGTATTCGTCTCGCCACAGGCCGCGGCTCTCGAGGTTGCGCCGGATGCGCTGCTCCGCCTCCCCATCGCTGGCGGCGCGGGCCGGACAGAAGACGCGGGCTTCCGTCAGCTCCAGCAGGTCACGCAGCAGGTAGGCGCCGAGAAAGCCAGTGGCGCCGGTGAGGACGAGGCCGCGCGGCCGCTGCCAATCCGCCATGGGCAGGCCGGCGCCCGAGATCTCGGACGTCAGCACTACTTCGGCGCGGAGGTCGACGGGCTTGCGATCCACCGCCAGAGCGTCGGCGCCCTCGCGCTGCACGGTCTCCACGGCACCGGCGAGCTCGGCCACGGTGGGGACGTCGAACAGGGCAGCCACCGGCAGGTCGACCCCGAAGCGCTCGCGTACGGCGATGAGGAGCTGCGGGACCACCAGGGAGTTGCCGCCCAACTCGAAGAAGCTGTCATGAGCGCCGATGTCTCGGATACCCAGGATGCGCTGCCAGATCGCGGCGATCTCCTGCTCGGTGCCGGTCCGCGGCTCCACGAAGGCGTGGCGAAGGGCGGGGCGCGGATGCAGGTTGAGCCCGGCCGCCGGCATCGCCGCCAGCGCCGCGGCCGCCTCCGGCTCGGAGCGGGGTGGCGGCCCGCCGGCGGCCGGTGCCCCGGTCCACGGTGCCGTCCTCGCCGCGATGTAGAAGGTCTGGCGCTCGAAAGGATAGGTGGGGAGCTCGACACGCCGGCGGCTCTCGTGAGCGTGGAAGCCCTGCCAGTCCACCGGCACCCCAGAGAGCCAGAGGCGCCCTACCGCCTCCAGCAGCGCCGACGAGTCCGGCCGTCTTTCATGAGGGTGGCGCATGGTGCGGATCACCGGCGCGCCGGCCTCAGCCGCCGCGGCACTCGCCGGGTGCTGCGTCGCCAGGGTGGTGAGGGCCTGGCCCGGCCCGACCTCCAGGAGGAGGCGGCCCGGCTCGCGCCACAGTTCCTCGAGCCCTGCTCCGAAGCGCACCGCCTGGCACAGATGGCGCGTCCAATACCCCGGGTCGGTCGCTTCCGCCGCCGTCATCCAGGTGCCGGTGACGTTGGAGATCAGCGGGATCTCCGGCGGCCGGAGAGCGATGCCGGCGAGGAGCGCGGCGAGGCGGGAGGCCACCGGTTCCATCATTCGAGAGTGGAAGGCGTGGGTGGTCTCCAGGCGCCGGCTGGTGAGCCCCATTCCCTGCAAGCGCCCCTCGAGCGCTGATACCTCCTCCACCGGACCGGCGACGATGCTGTACGCCGGGCCATTGACCGCCGCCAGCGACAGACCGGTGCCCAGGAGGGGAAGGGTCTGTTCCTCGGAAAACGGGATCGCCAGCATGGCGCCGGCGGGCAGCTCCTGAATGAGTCGCGCCCGCTCGGCCACCACCCGCACGGCATCCTCCAGGGAGAAGACGCCAGCCAGGCAGGCCGCGGTGTACTCGCCGAGGCTGTAACCGACGAGCGCGCGGGGCGACAGGCCCCACTCCAGCAGCAGCCGACTCAACGCGTAGCCGACGGCGAAGACCGCCGGCTGGGCGATCCGGGTCTCACGCAGGTGCCCGGCGGAGCCGGCTGGATCGGAGGCACGGCCGAGGAGCCGCCGCAGGTCCATGCCGCCGCCGCTGCCCCCCTCGTCCTCCGCACGGACGCCGCCGGGATAGAGGAGCTCGCGCAGATCCTGCCCCAGCAGGGGACGGAGCAACTCGGCGCAGCGGTCCAGAGCGTCACGGAACGTGGGCTCCTCACGGTAGAGCCCCTCGCCCATGCGCGGGTAGTGCTCGCCCAGGCCGGAGAGCATCCAGACCAGCGGCCTCTCGCCCGGCGCCTGCACTGCCGAGAGGAGCCGCCGCGGATCGCGCCCGGCAAGGCCGGCGACGGCCTCCTCGCGCGTCCGGCAGACCAGGGCCCGCCGGTGTTGGAACGCGCGGCGACCCGCCTGGAGGGTAAACGCGATATCGGCGAGGCTCTGTTCGGGTTGGGTCTCGAGATGGTCGGCGAGCCGGTCCGTGGCCGTCTCCAGCGCCGTCTCGGTGCGCGCGGAGAACAGCAGAAGCTGCCAGGGGCGGGCGGGCGCCGGCGGCCCAGGATCGGGCGCCTCTTCCAGGATGCAATGCACGTTGGTGCCGCCCATGCCGAAGGAGCTGACGCCGGCGCGCCGC
>DASPJI010000324.1:0-4084 GCA_035628695.1 Thermoanaerobaculia bacterium
GGGGGGACTGGCCGATGCGCCGCCAGGTCTCTCCACCGTCGTCGCTGCGCAGCAGCGGCCCGTTGAGGGTGAGCGACACGTAGACCGTCGAGGGCTGCAGCGGGTGGATCAGGATCTGCTGGATGGCACCGCCGCCCGCCGGCAGGTCCAGTGGCCGCCAGGTCGCGCCGCCGTCGGTGCTCTTGACCAGACCGTTGAGCTCCACGCCCGCGTAGAGGGTGAGCGGATCGGTGGGATCGACCGCCACCCCGCGCACGATCAGGCCGGTCAAGTTGCGTTGCGAGGCCCCCCAGGTCGCCCCGGAATCGAGGCTGCGGAAGACGCCGTTGATCTCCCGGCCTTCTGAGGTGCCGGCGTAGACCGCCTCCGGTCCCGCCGCCAGGCCGAGGATGGCAGCCGGTGGGGGCCCCTCCTGCGGCCGCTGCCAGGTGGTGCCGCCGTCGAGGCTGTGCGCGATGCCGCGGTCGGAGTACCCGGCATAGGCCCGGCCGCGCCGCTGGAACGCCAGCGCCAGGACGATGTCCTCGGGGGCGTCGGTGAGCTGCCAGGTCCGGCCGCGGTCGGTGCTGCGATAGATGCCCCTGTCGGTTCCGGCGAGGATCGTCCCCGAGCCCGCCGGGTCGAGCGCCAGGGCCGGGACCGAGATGCCGTCCGGCATCCCGGTGTCCGCCGGCTGCCAGGTGGCCGCCTGGTCATCGCTGCGGAAGACGCCATGCGACTGGACGCCGGCGTAGAGGGTGCCGGTCCGCGGGTCGATGACCAGCGCCCGGACCGAGCTGCCCGGCGGCAGCCCGCGGCTCCGGGGCTTCCAGGTGGCGCCGCCGTTGGCGCTGCGGTAGATCCCCGCGCGGGTGCCGGCATAGAGCACCCGCGGCCGGCGCGGGTCGGTGGCCACCGTCAGGCCGATGACCTGCACGAACGGCCGGCCCTGGTGGGAGGTGACCTTCCAGGTCCTGCCGGCGTCGGTGCTGCGGTAGACGCCGGTGCCGTAGACCATCACGTACAGCGTGCTCGAGCGCCGCGGATCGAAGGCGATGGTCATGATGTCCCCCGCCGGCAGGCCGCGGCCGGTGAGGGACCAGGTGTCGCCACCGTCGGTGCTCTTGTAGAAGCCCGAGTGGATGGTGCCGGCGTAGACGACGCGAGGATTCGCCGGATCCACGGCCAGGCTGCGGACCGGGCCGCCGTCGGGGCCGAGAGAGGTCCAGGCGCCGACGCCGGCCAGGGCCGGAAGCGCCGCGACGAGGAGCGCCGCGGCGATCAGCAGGACGAGAGAGGCGATGCGGTTCATGACGGTACCTCCCGGGTCAATCATACCTCCTGCTTCAAGGAAGGGTGTAGGTCATGAGCCCGCGCTCGAGGGTGCCGAGATAGAGGCGCCTCGGGTCCGCGGGGTCGACCTCCAGTTCGGTGGGGCTGTAGGTGTCCAACCCGCGGCGGAGCGCGGTCCAGGTTTCGCCCCGGTCGGTGCTGCACATCACGGCAGAGGGCGAGACGATGTCCCAGCGGGCCGCGCAGAGCACGGCCGGCGTCCCCGGTCCCGCCGGGGCGGTGGCGATGCTGGTGAAGAGGCGGCCCCGGGCAGGCAGCAGAGTCCAGGTGAGACCGGCGTCGGTGCTGCGGTAGACGCCGGAGGTCAGGGCGTAGAGGATCGACGGATCGGCGGCGTCGAAGGCGATGTCCCAGACGTTGCCGTCGGCCAGGCCGGTGTCGCGGCGCTCCCAGGTCATGCCGCCGTCAGCGCTGCGGAAGAGGCGCGGCTCGGTGACTCCGTCGACGTTCTGCGCGGCGCCCAGGTAGACGACGCGGGGGTCGCGCGGGTCCACCGCGGTGTACAGGGTGAAGAAGGCTTCCGTCGGGAGGCCGCCGACGCGCTGCCAGGTCTCGCCGCCGTCGGCGCTGTGGAAGAAGCCGCCGCCGAGGCCGTCCGAGCCGGTGCCCCAGAGCGCTTCGGGGGCGCGGGGGTCCACCGCCAGGTCGTTCAGGTACAGGGGCACGCTGCCGCCGTTCAGCCGTTCCCAGGTGACGCCGCCGTCGTCGCTCCGCAGCAGGGGGCCGTCGTTGGCCGACACGTACACCCTGGCGGGGCGCGCCGGGTCGATCAGGATGTCGTGGATCGCGGACGGCTCCGGCCGCAGGCCGAAGTCGACCCGCGTCCAGGTGGCGCCGCGGTCGGTGCTCTGGTACAGGCCGAAACCGCCCACATAGAGCCTCATGGGATTCGACGGGTCCGCCGCGATGGGGCGGATCCCCAGGTTGGAGAGGCCGCGCATGGACGGCTCCCAGGTCGCGCCGGCGTCCAGGCTCCGCACCAGCCCGCGGCTTCCCGAGAAGTTCACGTCACCGGTGTACACCGCCACGGGGCCGGCAGCCAGGGCGAGGAAGAGGGAGTCCCGCAGACTGGCGATCGACCGCTCCCAGGTGAAGCCCCGGTTGCCGCTCCGGTAGACGCCGCGCTCCCGGAAAGCGGCGTAGGCGCGGCCACCGTCCTGGAAGGCCACCGCCGAGACTTCGGCCGCCAGCGCGCCGACGACCGGGTTCCAGGTCCGGCCGCGGTCGTGGGTCCGGTAGATCCCCAGGTGGGTGGCGGCGAGGAGGGTGCGCGGCCTCTCCGGGTCGATGGCCAGCGACTGGATCGCCCCACTGGTCGGCAGTCCGTTGCCCGCCGGGATCCAGGTCTTCCCCTGGTCGCCGCTCTTGAAGACTCCCATGCTGTTAACGCCGGCGAAGAGCCAGCCTCCCGGCGAATCCACGGCAAGCGAGGAGACTCCGGCCGAAAGATTGCCGCGGCGCTCCCAGGTGACGCCGCCATCGGTGCTGCGGAAGACCCCGAAATTGGTGCCGGCGTAGACGACGCCGGGCCGGCGGTGGTCGAGGGCCAGCGCGAAGACGGGGGTGACGCCGCCCGGCGTCCCGCCGTCCCATACGTGCGCCCAGGTGGCGCCGCCGTCGATGCTCTTGAACACACCCCCGCGGGTGGTCGATGCGTAGACGGTGTCCGGACGCGCGGGATCGGTGGCGATGGCGTGGACATAGCTGGTGCCGAGGCCACGGCCGGCGAAGGTCCAGGTCTCGCCGCCGTCGGTGCTCCTGAAGACGCCGGCGGTCCAGGTGCCGGCATACACGACGTCAGGGTCCGAGGGGGCCACGGCGAGCGCCGTCACCTGCCCGCCGTCGGGACCGAGCGCGGTCCAGAGGCCGGCGCCGGCGAGCGCCGGCACGGTGGGCAAGGCCAGGAGAGCGAGCGCGGCCAGGATCAGAAAGAGGTGCGAGCGACGTTTCATCGGGATCCCTCCAAGGTATAGGTCATGAGGCTACCGTCCGCGGTGCCAGATAAAGATGCGCCGGATCGCCGGGATCGCCGTCACCGCGCCTCCGCTGGCTGCGCCAGGAGCGCTTCAGGGCGCTCCTCCTCCCAGCGTGTAGCTCAGGAGGCTCCGGTTCTGGGTCCCCAGCAGGAGATGCGCCGGATTGGTGGGGTCCACCTCCAGGACCTGGGGGATGGCCGGCTGCAGGTTGAAGCGCACCGGCCTCCAGGTCTCTCCCTGGTCGGTGCTGCGCAGCACCATGCCGAAGGGGGCCTGGTGGGCCGTATAGACGGCGGCCGGAGCTCCTGGCCCGGTGCCCGATGAGGCAGCGGCAGTGGCGACGGTCACGTAGGAGAACCCCCCGAGCCCGGGCGCCGGCGTCCATGAGAGGCCGGCGTCGGTGCTGCGGAAGAGCCGGGTGGTGACGGCGTAGAGGACCGAAGGATCGCCGGCGTCCACGGCGAAATCGACGACGTTGCCCCCTTCGAGGCCGGCGTCACGGCGCTCCCAGGTGACGCCGCCGTCGGCGCTCCGGAGGACGACGGGACTGAAGATGACCGGCCGGATGCTCGTGACCTCGCCGCCGGCGGCATAGATGATGTCCGGATCGCTCGGGTCCACCTGGACCTCCCCGAAGTAGAAGGAGCTCCCGAGATCCGGAGTGCGTTGCTCCCAGGCGCGGCCGCCGTCGGAGCTGTGGAAGACACCCTGCCAGCCAGCCGCCCAGAGGGCCTCGGGAGCCCGCGGATCGAAGGCGGCGGCCTGGAACGCGAGGC
>DASPJI010000325.1:0-6402 GCA_035628695.1 Thermoanaerobaculia bacterium
CGGACCGTCAACTCCGACCTGTGGCTCTGGCCGTTGGGGGACAAGAAGGCCCAGCCGCGCAACCTCACCACCTCCAACCTGGCGGAGGACACCGCCCCCCGCTACTCGCCGGACGGCCGCTTCATCGCCTTCTCCCGCAGCCGCCGGCCCGAGATCGATCCCGACTTCTCGCGCCTCGCGCTCTATGACCGGGCGAGCGGCGAGGTCCGCATGCTCTCCCCGGATTGGGACGTGGCCGAGGGCGATTGCGTGTTCACCCCGGACGGCCGCACCCTCGTCTTCCATGTCCAGGAGCGGGGCCGGACGAACATCTACGCCCTGCCGGTCGAAGGTGGGAAGCCGCGCCTCCTCGCCCGCGGCGGCACCACCGGCGGCGTAGACGTCGGTCCCGGCGCGAACGGCGGCACGCGGCTGGTCTTCCAGCGCGAGTCCATCGCCGAGCCGGCGGAGCTGTTCAGCATGGATCTCACGGGCAGCGAGCCCCAGGCGCTGACCTCGTTCAACGCCGCCCGTATGGCGGAGCTCGACCAGCCGACGGTGGACGAGGCGACGTTCGAGGGGGCCAAGGGCGACCCGGTCCACATGTTCCTCGTCTTCCCTCCGGGCTTCGACCGCGCCCGCAAATGGCCGCTCGTTCAGCTCGTCCATGGCGGACCGTACAGCTCCTTCACGGACAGCTTCGGCTACCGCTGGACCTCGGCGCTCTGGGCGTCGCAGGGCTACGTCGTGGCGATGGTGAACTTCCACGGCTCCACGGGTTACGGTCAGGCGTTCGCCGAGTCGATCCTGGGCAACCACGCCGAGCTGCCCTACACCGACATCATGAAGTCGACGGACTGGCTGATCGCCCAGGGCTACATCGACGAGAAGCGCATGGCCGCCGCCGGCGGCTCCTACGGCGGCTACCTCGTCTCCTGGATCCTCGGCCAGACCGACCGCTTCGCCGCGATCATCAACCACGCCGGCGTCTATGACCTGATGGCCCAGTTCGCCTCCGACGCCACCTGGGGCCGGCCGAACAACTACGGCGCCGCCCCGTGGACCGATCCCAAGCAGGTGGCCCGCTTCTCGCCGAGCTACTTCGCCCCCAACTTCAAGACGCCGACGCTGATCCTCCACGGTGAGAAGGACTACCGCGTCCCGGTCACTCAGGGGATCAACCTCTACGGCGTGCTCCAGGGCAAGGGCGTCCCCACCCGCATCGTCCTCTTCCCCGAAGAAAACCACTGGATCTCCAAGCCCCAGTCCTCGCTCCTCTGGTGGAAGGAGGCTTTCGCCTGGCTGGACCGGTGGATGGGGAGCGGGGCCAACGGCAAGAGCTGAGATCTCCGGGGCTTCCGGCCGCCTACCCGGCGCGCCGGGAGCCCCCTCCGCCTCCCCTGCCGCACCTCTCTTTGTAGAAGGACCTCCAACTCATCACTACAAAGGGGAAAACATGAAGACAGCACGTTGGGGAGCACTGACCGCCTGCCTGCTCATCGTGACGGTGGCCGGACCGGCCGTGGCCCAGAAGGTGGACGAGCGGAACGACTGGTCGTCCGTGCCTCTGGAAGGACGGCTGGAGCCCGTGGACACCGGCTCCGAGAGGGCCGTCGCGGGTATGTTCTCGTGGGAGGAGGTTCCCCTCGGCTACAGCGGCGAGATCAGTGAGGACGGCGGCCGCGCGACCGCTCTCGTGACCGACGCCGAGGGCCGGGTCCTCGCCGAAGCCGTCATCGACGAGAAGGGCTCGACGGTGATCCTCGCGGGCGTCAAGATCACCAGCGAAGAGGAGATCAGCGACCAGGAGTCGGCGCGGGTGGCCGAGTTCGTCGACACCAAGGAAGCGGCCGCCATCCGCGCTCTGGCCACCCACCTGGCCGGCCTGACTCCGGCCGAGAAGCGGGACAAGCTCCTCGGGATCACGGCGGTCGCGCTGACCCTCGGCGAGGGACGCGGCGTGCCGGAGGTTCTGCTGAAGGCTTTCGGCGACTGCTTCGGCTGCTGTGGTCCGGGTTGCTGGGGCTGTTACCTGGCGGGTAATTGCTACACCGGAGCCTGCGCCGTGCACGATGGTTGCGTCGAACGCCTGGGGCATCGCCACAAGACGTGCTTGAAGCTCCTCGCCGTAGCCGTGGCCTCGTACATCCTTCAGTGCTAGCCCGAGAGAGCGGCGAGGAAAGCCAACCCTCCTCGCCGCTCGCGCAGCCCTACCGCGCCGCCGGCACGTACACCGCCGGCATCCCCTGGCTCTTCGCCTGCTCGTTCAGCGCCGCCAGCTCACCGTCGCGGAGGGCGTTCCACTCCGCTTCGTAGCGGTCGAGCTCGGCCTTGCGCTCGGCGAAGACCTCGCGGCTGCCCTGGGTAGGCGCGCCGGTGCCCTCCTTGATGAAGTCGAAGAGGGGCGAGAGACGAGAGTAGAGGGCGGCGCCCCCCTTCATCGCCAGGATGTCGTAGGCGATCTCGGCCTTGGGGTTGTGGAAGCGGGCCTCCAGCGCGTCGATCTTGCCGAGCAGGTCCTTGGAGGAACGGATCAGGGGCTCCGCGCTGGAGTCCTTGGCCAGCAGCTCGTTGCGCGCGACGAGCTGGCGGCGCACGGCGCGGAGCTGCTCCACCGAGCGCGTCAGACGGGTGATGGCGTCCCGCACCTCCAGGGCGAAGCGGAGCTGCTCGGCGCGGTCCGCCTCGGATACCTGGTTCCGCGGGTCCGGCAGGAGGCGCAGCGGCGCCGTCCGGCTCTGTCCGCCCACGGTCAGGCGCACGGTGTAGGTGCCGGGCAGGGCCCTGGGGCCGAGCAGGGGGAAGCCGAAGTCGACGATCGCTCCCTTGATCATCTCGGCGCCCGACCAGGTGCCGTCCCACACCGCCCGCTGCAGCCCGGCCTTCTTGGACGCGAGGAAGGCTGACAGGACGTCCTCCTCGTCCTCGACGAACTCGTTGGAGCCGGTGGGCCCCAGCGGTTTGCTCGACAGCCGGTTGACCACGGTGCCAGAGCCGTCGAGGATCTCCAGGACGACATCCCCTTCGGCCTCCTTCTTGAGCCAGTAGTAGATGGACGCCCCCTGTGCCGGGTTCTGTCCCCGCCAGCCGGTCAGCCGGGGGCCGCGCACGTACGACCAGTGGATGGTGTCCGCCACCGGCAGGAGCTGGACATCCGCCGCGGTCACCTCGGGGGTGAAGTCGCGCAGCGCCGCCAGGTGGTCGAAGATCCAGATCGACCGGCCCATGGTGGCCAGGACCAGGCTGCCGTCTTTGACCGCCAGGTCGTGCACGGCCACGGTGGGCAGGTTGAGCTTGAGGGAGCGCCAGGTGGCGCCGTCATCCCGCGAGACCGCGACGCCCCGCTCGGTCCCCAGGTAGAGCATCCCCCGCTTCACCGGGTCCTCGCGCACGGCGTGGAGGTAGATGTCCTTGGGCAGGCCGCCGTCCAAGCGCTTCCAGGTGCGGCCGTAGTCGGCGGTCTTCCACAGGTAGGGGCGCATGTCGTCCAGCCGGTGGGCGTCCACCACGAGGTAGGCGGTGCCGGCGTCGAAACGGGAGGGCTCGATCATGCTGACCGTCCCCCACTCGGGGAGCCCGGGGATGGCCGCGGTGACGTTCTGCCAGTTCTTGCCGCCGTCCCGCGTCACGTGCACCAGGCCGTCGTCGCTCCCGGCCCAGATCAGCCCCCTTTCGACCGGCGACTCGGCCACCGCGAAGATCGTGCAATAGGTCTCGACGCCGGTGTTGTCGCCGGTGATCGGGCCGCCGGACCACTGCTGCTTGCTCTTGTCGTCGCGCGTCAGGTCCGGGCTGATGGGGGTCCAGCTCTGGCCGCCGTCGCCGGTGCGGAACAGAACGTTGGCGCCGTGGTAGACCACCTTCGGGTCGTGCGGCGAGACGGCGATCGGGGCGGTCCACTGGAACCGGTAACGCATCTGCTCGCCGGCGAAGCCCGAGGGGTTGTCCGGCCAGGCGCTCACCGCCCGCGCCTGGCGGGTGCGGTGGTCGTAGCGCGAGATGTAGCCCAGGTACTCGCCGGCGTAGACGATGTCCGGGGCCGACGGATCGGGGACCACCCAGCCCGCCTCGCCGCCGCCGACGCGGTACCAGTCTGCGTTGGACGGCCCATCGCTGCGCAGCGTATTGCTCGGCGCCTGGCCGGTGCCGATGTCCTGCATCGCCCCGGCGACGTGGAACGGCACCCGGTTGTCGACGGACACGTGGTAGAACTGGGCGATCGGCAGCGCCGGCGACAGCCAGGTCTCGCCGCCGTCGGTCGAGATGTCGACGCCGCCGTCCTGGGCGCTGATGATCCGCTTCGGGTCCTTCGGATCGAGCCAGACGTCGTGGTGGTCGCCGTGGCTGATCATGAACATCTCGAGGGTCTTGCCGCCGTCGATGCTCTTGATGAGCGGCACGTTGGGGAACCAGAGCTCCTCGGGGTTGGCGGGGTTGACGGTGAGGGTCGTGTAGTACCAGGCGCGCTGGCGCAGCCGCCGGTCGCCGGTCACCTTGCTCCAGGCCTCGCCGCCGTCGTCGGAGCGGAAGAGCCCCCCCTCTTCGGCCTCAATGAGCGCATAGACCCGCCGGCCGTCGGACGGCGCCACCGCGACGCCTACCTTGCCCCAGATCCCTTTCGGGAGCCCCTCCTGCAGTTGCGTCCAGGTGTCGCCGCCGTCCCGCGAGACATAGAGGCCGCTACCCGGACCGCCGCTGGTCATCACCCAGGGGCGCCGCCGCGCCTGCCAGAGGCCGGCGAAGACGGTGCGCGGATTGCTCGGATCGATCGCCACGTCCGAGGCGCCGGTGTCGGCATCCTTCTTGAGCACCTGCCGCCAGGTCTTGCCACCGTCGGTCGTCCGGTAGACGCCGCGCTCGGGGTTGGGCCCGAAGGCGTGCCCCAGCACCGCGGCGAAGGCGACGTCCGGGTTGGACGGGTGGACGGCCATGGTGCCGATCTGCCCCTCCTGCCTCCAGACGTGGCTCCAGGTCTTGCCCGCGTCCTCCGACTTGTAGATACCGTTGCCCGCCGCCACGTTGCCGCGGATGTTCGCCTCGCCCGACCCGACGTAGATCACGTTGGGGTCCGACGGCGCGACCGCGATGGAGCCGATGGACGAGATGGGCTGGTCGTCGAAGATCGGGTTCCAGGAGGAGCCGCCGTCGGTGGACTTCCAGACGCCGCCGGAGGCCGTGGCCGCGTAGTAGGTCCGGGGATCGCCCGGCACGCCCACCGCCCGGGAGACGCGTCCGCCCCATGCTGGCCCCAGGAGCCGGTACTCGAGCGCCTCGATCCCTGTCGGGTCCTGGAGGGAACCGAAGCCCCTGGCCTCCGGCTTCGCCTTCTCGGCGGCGAAGGCGTCCGGAGAGAGGCCAGTGAAAAGCAGCAGCAGGACGGCGAGCCGCGGCGCGCGGGCAGATCGAAGCATGGGACCTCCTCGGTCGGTCGGATGAGACGGATCTCAGATGATCTCAAGCCGGGAGCGTAGCCAAGGGAACGGCCGGGAGGCAAGCGGAGGGCGGGTGTGTGGTGGGCGCCCTACTCAATCGCCAGGTCCACGTCCCGGTCCATGGAGAAACTGTCGCAGAAAACAGAAGAGTGTAGCGGCGCAGCTTACGCGCCCGCTCGCTGCACGACGCCTTGCCGCAGCGAGCACTCCAAATGTCGCGGATGCAGCTTCAACGAGAGATCCGAAGCTTCCGGCGGGCCGCCGGTAACTCAGAAACGTCGCTGCGTCGGCAACTCTGTCGTGGAGAATCCATAACTGTCGCGTCGCGGAACCAGAACGTCGCATCAAGACTCGCACTGTCGCACATCAGGATTCAAGTGTCTCGCAGCTGTCCTGGTACGTCGCGCATAGACTCAGAACGTCGCGGAGACTCTTCCGGTGTCGCAACGTGTCGCGCGCTCTCCCGTCGTAAAGTACGACGCGACAACTGAAGGTTACGACGCGACATTGTCAGCTTAGCCAGGCCGACGGCGGTCACTCCGCGACACTCTCGGCCTCGACAAGCCGGCGCCGGGAACATTGTCGCGTTGTTGTCGCACAGTGTCGCGCGGGACGGTCCGGCGCCGCGGCGGAGGTTCCGGCGGCGCAGCCGATGTGACGCTACGACCCTCTTCCCTCCGGCGAGGCGGCGGAGAGTACGGCGCGCCGCCGGAACGGACGGCGCGACAGCGGAGTGTGGGGGGGGGCCTACTCGATCCCCAGATCCACGTCCCGGTCCATCGAGGCGAGGAGAGCGCGGTTCTCGCGCCAGTTCTCCTCGACGCGGACGTGGAGGTCCAGGTAGACGCGGCGGCCCAGGTACTCTTCCAGGTCGATGCGGGCGGCGGTGCCGATCGCCTTGATCATCTGGCCCTGGCGGCCGACGACGATCTGCTTCTGGCCGGCACGGTCGACGATGATGGAGGCGTAGAGGCGCACCAGGTCCTTCTCC
>DASPJI010000326.1:0-3693 GCA_035628695.1 Thermoanaerobaculia bacterium
AAGGTACACGTTCTCCGGTGCTACCATCGCGATGGTTGCGCATTGGACTAACACTCCTTGCGTAACTAGGGCTCGAGTCGAGGGCTCAACTCACTCGGGCCCGCTCCTTGTTTCTGGCCGGACACACGCCGGCCGCTTCACTTCACAAGTGGGGATTGCTGGGCTTCGTCTCTCTCCGTCTCACCTCCTCCCCGGCGACGAACGAATGCGGCGGGTTACATGGCGGAGCGTAACAAAGGCGCCGGGCGAAAGCAATGCTCCGGGAGCGATCCGAAAAGATTTCTTCTGGGGGAGACCGCGGGAAGCTCCTTCGGGCTCAGCACCCGGGAAGCTTCCCGCACCGTTCAGAGAGGGCGTTTCAGCGCGGGTGGCAACCGCAGACCGTCTGGCCCGAGGAGTTGACGTAGGGTCCGCAGATGTAGCCGCCGATGCAGCGGACCTTGGAGCAGAACGCGGAGCAGGAGGTCTGCGACTGGACCGGCTGGAGCGAGAGGGTGAGCGCGACGAGCGCGAGCATGAAGATCAGCTTGGCTTTCATGGGGGTTCTCCTTCGGGTCTGAGAGGGCAAGTCCTCTCGCAACTACCAGGTGCGCCGGCCATGGCTCGCCGAGCCCGGCCGGCCCTACGGCACCTGGATGCGCAGCTCCTCGGCCAGCGCGCGGAAGCGGCGGACCCACTCCTCCCCCGCCTCGTCCCCCGCTTCGGCCTCGCTGCGCTTGTCCGGGTAGACGGCTTGGAGCATCTCGTAGCACCGGTTCTGCACCTGCCAGAGGTCGAGCTGGAAAGGGGCGGAGCGGGCGAGGGAGACCGCCCCCTCCACGCGCTCCAGCAGGCCGGGCTCGACGGGGCTCTCGTGCAGACGCTCCACCTCGGCCTCGAGCGCCTTTTCCAGCTCATAGCTCAACCCCTTGACGTCCAGCTCCACCCCCAGGCTCCGGGCTTCGGCCAGGAGGCGCCGGATCTCCTCGAGGTCCATCGGAACCTCGCCGATGGACCGCCGAAGGTCCGAGTTGAGCACCAGCTCGGCCGCGGCGCGGAAGGCGTTCGGGAGCGGGTTGTCCAGGCTCTCGAGGAAGCGCATGAGCGGCGCGTGATGACGGTAGACGTCGCGGAACTCGTCCTCGGCCTCCTCCAGCGTCGAGGCGAGGACCAGGTCCAGCACCCGGCGCTGCTCGTCACGGAACAGCGACTTCAACGAGTAGGGGACGTCGCCGAAGTAGCGGTCGAGGAGACGGACGACCTGCGCGAGGTCGCCGTGCTCGAAGGCCCCGCCCGCCTCCTCCACCAGATGGTCGTAGGCACCGTTGTCGTCGGTGTCCCGCACGCCGGCGCTCAGGTTGTGGTCGCCGAAGTGGACCACCCCGAAGCTCAGACGTGCCGACTTGCCGGTGAGATCGGAGGTGATCCTCACCTTCCCCAGGGCCAGACGGGAGCGGCCGGCCCGGAAGACCCGCCCGCTCTCCCGCTCCACCGAGTAACAGTAGACCCGGTCCGGGTTCGGCGAGTCCCGGAACAGCGAGGTCACCGCGTAGTGGGCCGCCACCTGGGGGAGGTCGATCATCGCCGGGCGGACGTGCTTCTCGTAGAGGTCCCGCCCACTGCCGGCCGCGGGCGAATTGCTGCGCGCCCGCTCCAGGCGCCGCAGGAATTCGGCCTCGACGCCGTTGCCGGCGATCTGCACGGCGCGGCCGGCGTAGCGCAGGATCTGGACGGTCTCGATCCCCGCGAGGTCATTGAAGAACCAGCCGCAGCTCGTGTACATGAGCATGGCGTGGCGCTGCATCTCCAGCAGCTTGAGGACCCGCACCCGGTCCTCCCCGGCCGGCAGCTCCCCGGCCGCGTGCCGGCGCAGGAAGGCCTCCATGTTCTCGGGCGAATGGTCGAGCACCACCGACACGTAGCCGTCGCGGGCGGCCCACGGGTCGGCAAGCCAGCGCTTCGCCTCCCTCTCATAGAGCGGGGCGAGCTCGTCGCGCAGCCAGTCGAGCGCCTTGCGCAGCGGCGACCGCCAGGCCTGGTTCCAGCCGTGCTCTCCGCCGGTGTGGCAGCCGCAGTCGTCGTGCCACCGCCCCACCCCATGGACGCAGCTCCAGGAGGTGTTCTCCAGGATCTCCACCTCGTGCTCCGGCGGATGGCTCTCCAGGTACTCGCCGTAGTTGGTGAGCCGGGCCAGGCGGTGGGACTCGATGTGGTGCAGCGCGTAGGTGAGCGCCATCTCGCCGTAGCGGTGGTGGTGCCCATAGGTCTCGCCGTCGGTCGCCACGTGCAGCAGCCGGTCGCGGCCGGAGTCCCGCGGCGCACCGGCCAGGATGCGGTCGGCGAAGCGCTCGCCCGAGGAGAGCAGCCCCTCGAAGGCGATGGCCCTCGACGCCGGGCCGTCATAGAAGAAGATGGCCATCCGGCGCCCCGAAGGCAGCACGGCCTCGTAGGGCTGGGTGGTGTCAATGCGCCCATCGGAGACGTCGTGCCACTCCTTGGCGCCCTTGGGCCGGACCCGCTTCGCCTGGTGCGGCTCGAGGAGGGTGAAGCGCACCCCCTGCGCCGCCAGGATGTCCAGGCTCTCCAGGTCGACCGCCGCCTCCGGCAGCCAGACCCCCTCGGCCTTGCGGGCGAAGCGGTGCTCGAAGTCGGCCAGGCCCCAGAGGATCTGGGTCCGCTTGTCGCGCGCATTGGAGAGCGGCAGGATGGTGTGGTGGTACGGCTGGGCGAGGGCCGAGCCGTGGCCCGAGAAGCGCTCGGCGCTCAGCCGGTCGGAGGTGATGATCGCCCGGTAGACCTTGGGCCGCGCCGTCTCCAGCCAGGCGAGGAGGGTCGGGCCGAAGTCGTAGCTGATGCGGCTGTAGTTGTTGACGATCCGCTCGATCCGGCCCTCGCGGTCGATGATCCGGGAGGCGGCGTTGGGTGCGTAGCACTCGGCCGTGACCCGCTCGTTCCAGTCGTGGTACGGGTAGGCCGAGTCCTGGATCTCGATGGCTTCGAGCCACGGGTTCTCCCGCGGCGGCTGATAGAAGTGGCCGTGGACGCAGACGTATCGATTCATTCGAGGGGCGTATGGTACAGGACCACCGAACGCCCCGCCACGGTCACCTGGACCTCGCCCCCGGATTCGGCCTCCGCGGGAGCGTCGCTCCCCGGACCGCCCCACCGCTCCTCCGCGGAATCCAGCACCTTCGTCCAGCGCCCCGCCGGCAGCGGCAGGGTGGGAGACGCCTCCCCTTCACCGAACGCGAAGACCAGGAAGGCCTCCGCACCGTCCCCGTTCCAGCGCCGTGCCCAGACCACCCGCGCGTCCTCGTCGAAGCCGGTCTCGATCCGCCGCTTGCTGGGCCGGGCGAGGGCCGGCAGCTCCTTGCGCAGCCGGAGCAGCTCCCGGTAGAAGCCGTAGAGCTGCCGGTTGGGCTCCCGCTCGCGCAGGCCGGGATCGGGACGGGAGCGCTCGAAGGTCTCCGGCGACTGCGGATCGGGCGGCTCCTCCTGCCAGCCGAAGCCGGCGAACTCTTCCCGCCGCCCCTCCTGGACGGCGCCCACCAGATCCTCGTCCGTGTGGCTGATGAAATAGAGGAAGGGGGCGGTCTCCCCCCACTCCTCGCCCATGAAGAGGAGAGGGATGAACGGCGACAGGATCACCGCGCCGGCGGCGAGCTTCTGCGCCTCGAAGGGGACGAGGGACGCGATCCGCTCCCCCAGCATGCG
>DASPJI010000327.1:0-3317 GCA_035628695.1 Thermoanaerobaculia bacterium
GCCACCCGGGTGAGGGCGAGCGCCGCCGCCAGGGCGTAGTCCAGCTTGCTGCGGTGGCCGTCCATGGAGGCCATGGTGCGGGCACAGTCGAGGAGGATCACCAGCCGGGCGCTGCGCTCCCAGGTGTCCTCGCGGCTCACCAGTCGGCCATGGCGCGCCGTCGCCTTCCAGTGGATCTTCCCCAGCGGATCGCCCGGCAGGTACTCGCGCAGGGCATAGGGCTCGGTGCCCACGCCGTGGAGCCGCATCGCCACCTGCCCCATGCGGTGACGCTGCGCGAGGGCGAGGAGCTGCCCCACCCTTCCCTCCCAGCGGACCTGCGGATAGACCCGCACCGTCTCCGCCGGCAGGAGGTCGCGCTGCGCCCAGGCGAGCTTCCAGGGGCCCAGCACCCGCACGGTCAGCGGCGCCAGGGCGTGCTCGCCGCGGCGGCGCGGCACCAGGCCGTAGCGCCAGCGGAGATCCGCGTCCGGCGCGAGGATCACCTCGTGGCGCAGCGGGCTCTCAGCCAGCGCCGGATGGAGACCCTCGCGCAGACGGAGGGTGAGACTCCGGTCCGCGACGTCCCGACCAACGGTGAGCGTCAGATCCACCTCGGCGGCGGCGCCCTGCACCAGGAGAGGGGGCCAGCGGCGCGCCGCCTCCAGGGGGACGCGGCCGGCACGCCGGTGATCGATCAGCGCCGCGGCGACGACCAGCAGGTCGAGGGCCACGGCGGCCCAGGCGAGGCGGATCTCCAGCAGCGCCCCTACCAGGAGGAGCGTGTTGAGGACCAGGAGCTGGAAGCAGCGGGCGGCCGGCATCTCACTCCCGGCGCTCGTGCGGGACCTCGACCGCCGCCGCCACCTGCTCCAGCTCCTGGCGCGGCGTGTGCCCCTCCAGCTCCGACTCCGGCGTGAGGATCAGGCGGTGGGCCCAGCAGGGGACCAGCAGGCGCTTGAAGTCTTCCGGCAGCACGAAGCTCCGGCCTTCGAGCAGCGCCGCCGCCCGGCCCGCCTCGAGGAGCGCCAGCGCCGCCCGCGGGCTCACCCCCAGCTCCACCTGCGGCGAACGGCGCGACGCCTCCGCCAGCCGCGCCAGGTAGTCCAGCAGCTCCGCCGAGACGTGCACCTGCCGCGAGGCGCCACGCAGGGCGAACGCCTCGCCGGGGGCGACCACCGGCTCCGGCAGGGCCGCCGCTCCGGGCCCGGCGCCGAGGAAACCACCGGCGACCTCGCCCGCCACCGCCTTGCGGTAGAGCTCCAGCTCCGCCTCGCGCGGCGGCAGCCCCATCTCGATCCGCACCAGGAAGCGGTCGAGCTGCGCCTCGGGAAGCGGGTAGACCCCCTCGAACTCCAGCGGGTTCTGGGTGGCGATGACGAAGAAGCCGGGCGACAGCGGGTGCCCGGCGCCGTCGATCGTGACCTGCCCCTCCTGCATCGCCTCGAGCAGCGCCGATTGGGTCTTGGGCGGCGTGCGGTTGATCTCGTCGGCCATCAGCACCTGGGTGAAGACCGGGCCGCGGATCAGCCGGAAGGCGCCGGAGGCACCGTCGAAGACGTTGGTGCCGATGACGTCGGCGGGCATCAGGTCGGGGGTGAACTGGATGCGGCTGAACGGCACTCCCAGGCAGGAGGCGAAGGCGCGGGCGAGCAGGGTCTTGCCCAGCCCGGGCACCCCCTCGAGGAGGGCGTGGCCGCCGGCCATATAGGCGGTCAGTAGGGTCTCCACCGCCCCCCGCTGGCCGAGGACGACGCCGTCCAGGGCATCGGCGATGCGGTGCGCCGCCACGGATAGGGTCTCGGCGGCGGTGTGGGGATTCTGGATCATGGTCGGTTCTCCGTGGGATCGGGCACAGGGGGGCGGCCGCGCCGCAGCCGGACGAGGGAGCGGGCAATGGACACCAGGCCGTCGGCATCCATGACCTCAGGGGCCTGGGCGCGCCGCGTCAGCTCCTCCGGCACCGCCAGGTCGCGGTGCAGCTCCCCAGTGCGGCGGACCAGCAGGAGCGCCGCGTCGCGGTGGTGGCCGAGCCGGTGGTGCAGCGCCCCCAGACCCAGCAGGAAGGAGGCCGTGGAACCGGCGATGGCCGGCACCTCGCGCCAGGCGGGGCCGAAGCGGCGGGCCAGCGCCCAGACCGCCAACAGGTAGAGGACGGCCAGGTGCGCCAGCAGCAGGTCCAGCACCGGCCCGGACACCGGGCCCTCGATCTCGCCCTGCCGGGCCAGCCCGTGGTGGTACTCGTCGAAGGTCCAGCTCGGGCCCAGGTCCCGCAGGAGGGTCTCCAGGAGGTCCGCGTTCCCCTCGTCCGCCAGGCGCGCGTTCGAGAAGAGGTCGGCGGGCAACACCACTACCCGGCCGCCGTAGCGCCGGAAGGCGAAGACCGCGGCCTCCCCTACCGGCCCTTGAAAAAGCACCTGCGCCTCCTTGGGGGGCTCCGGTATCGCCCGCGGGGCCCAGACCCGCAACGGCCGCGCCGCCGTCCACTCCTCCGTGGCCGATTTCGCCGGCGCCGGGCGCAGGGTCCACTCCTCGTGCACGAAGCGGCGCCAACGCGCGGGCTGGAGGGGCGGGGTGCGGATCTCCTCCAGATCACCGGTCAGGGCGTCGAACGCCAGGAGCTCGGCGAGGCTGGAGAGCCCGCCGGAGTAGGCCAGGACCAGGTCCCCGCCGCGCCGCAGATGCTGGGTCAGCGCCTCGCCGGGATCGCCGAACGTCCCCACCTGCCAGGGGAAGGCCACCACCAGCACCCCCTTGTCCTGGAGCTGATCGAGCGGGCGGTCGAGGAGCTTCACCTGGGCCTCCCGCGCCTCCAGGTAGCGGCGGGCGGCGAGCCAGCCGCCGGCCCCCTGGGACAGGACGCTCCCCCGCGCGGCCCCCGGGCCGCTGGTGAAGACGAGGGCGATCAAGGCCAGGAGGCTCACCAGCAGGAAGAGCCCCCACTTCCGGACTTGGCTCACGCCAGGGTCTCCTCCATCCGTCCCACCAGCCGCCGCAGGTCGTCGAGCTCCGGCCGCTGCGGCCCATAGAGAAGGATATCGAGCCGCCGCACCAGCTCCCGCAGATCCTGGCGGCGTGTCTGGGCCAACAGGTCGCGGCCGGTCCAGGTCGGCTCTGCGCGCGCCCCGGCCACCGACCGGGCGAGCCACCACCAGGCCGCATGGAGCCCGTCGGCGACCCGCCCCTCGGCCAGGCAGCGGTCGAGCTCGGCGCGCCAGGCGGCGGCGTCCATCCCGGCGGCGGCGGCCGGGAGTGTGGACGGCACGGCCTCGCCCGTCCCCTTTTTACTCTGCCGGCGGTCCCGGCGTGCCCGCCACCAGGGGAGGAGGACCTTGTAC
>DASPJI010000328.1:0-3194 GCA_035628695.1 Thermoanaerobaculia bacterium
GGTCTCCAGGCCGAGGATCTGGAAGTCCGCCGCTCCGGGCTCGTAGGCGGTCCAGCGCAGGACCTGGGGGCGCCCCTTCCAGTCCTTGCCGCTGACGGGACCCCAGACCGTGGAGTCCACGTCCACCGCCTCCTCTTCTCCTCCCTTGACCCGGATCACCTCCCGGTGACGCTCGAAGCGCCGCGGGCCCTCCGGAGTGCGGTAGGTGTCGGGACGGGCGGGGTCCACCTCCAGGGTGATCAGATCGGTGGTGTCGATGGCGCTGTTGGTCACCCCCCAGGCGACACGGCCGTTGCTGCCCAGCACCATGGCCGGAGCGCCGGGCAGCGTCACACCGGTCACCCGGTGCCGCCCCCCGGCGCCGTCCGGCCAGCTCAGCGAGACGCGGTACCAGAGATTGGGCACCATCAGCCCCAGGTGCAGCTCGTTGGCCAGCAGGGCGCCGCCATCGGCGGTGTGGCTGCCAGCCACCACCCAGCCGTTGCTCCCCGGCACCTCCCTGGGTGCCGGGGGCGTCAGGGAGGCGGCCTTGGGCTCGGCCGCGGGCGCCGGGCGCGCCGGAACGTTGCACACCTGCGGGCCGGGCACCGGCGGCGACGGCAGCCGGTCGCCCACCAGGGGAGAGTCCCACGCCGTACCCTGCGGCGTGAGGAACTCGAACAGGGCGGGCGGCACCGCCTCCCGCAATTGCGAGAGCGTCCGCTCCGTCATCCCCTCCTCGTCGTTGAGCTGCATGAACATGCTGAAGAGGACGAGAAAGCTGTCCTCCGCCCGCCACGGGGACGGCTTGGCCCGCATCGCCAGGTACTCGAAAGGATCGCCTCCCAGGGAAGCGCGGCCGGCGTTCACCCCCTGGGCATAGGCCTCCAGGATCTCCCGCACCTGGGGAGGGCTCTCCTGGAGCAGGCGCGCCGCCCGGGCGCGGAAGCGGTGGACGCGCACGTCCCGGTCCGCCTGCACCACCCCGGGGCCGAACAGCTCGGCGAGCTCGCCGGCCGACTGGCGCCGCATCAAGTCCATCTGGAACAGGCGGTCCTGGGCGTGGACATACCCCTCGGCAAAGGCGACGTCGCGGCGGCTCGCCCCCTGGATGGTGGGGATGCCCGCCGCGTCCCGCTCCACCGTGGCGGGAGCGGCCAGGCCCTCCACCCGCCGCTCCCCCTCCAGCTCCGGCAGGCTCGCGCGCAGCTTGGAGCGTAGCCAGAGGCCGCTCGCGGCGGCGAGGACCAGCACCAGGCCGAGCAGGAAGACCAGGCCCTTGCCGATCCGCCGCAGCCACTTGCGCGGGCGGCGCCGAGGGCCGGGGCTCGTAGGTGCCGGCGCCTCGGCCGGTGAAGATGGGACGCTGCCGCGATTCGGCTCCATGTCGCCTCCGCTACTGATAACGCAAGGCCCGCACCGGGTCGACTCGCGCCGCCCGGCTGGCCGGGATATAGCTGGACACCAGCGCGATCAGGCCCAGCACGATGAGGGCGAGCGCCAGCGTCACCGGGTCGTTGTTGCTGATCTGATAGAGCTGGAAGGAGAGGAAACGGGTGAGGAACAGCACCGCCACGAGCCCCAGGCCCAGGCCGAGCGCCGTGAGCCCCAGCGCCTTGCGCAGCACCAGCGCCCGCACGTCCGCCGGGGCGGCGCCCATGGCGGAGCGGATGCCGATCTCGCGCAGCCGCTGGTTGACCGAGAACGACAGGATGCCGTAGATGCCCAGCGCCGCCAGCAGCAGGCCGAGCGCGCCCAGCGTGCCGTAGAGCCAGGCGCTGAAGCGCTCCTGTGTCGTGCGCTCGGCCAGGTGCTCCTCCATGGTCATCAGGTCGTAGACCGGCAGGTCCCGGTCCACCTCGGCCACCGCCTGGCGCGCCGCGCCCGCGATGCTCCGGGTGTCACCCTGGGTCTTCAGGGTGAAGATGATCGACTCGAAGAACGGCGCCGCCTGCTGATAGGGGCGGTACCAGGCGTCGTGCTCCAGGTTCGGCATCCCCGGATCGAAGGTCTCCTTGAGGTTGCCAGCGATGCCCACCACCGTGACCCACGGCGCCGGGCTGTCGTACGGCCCCGGCTTCAGCCGTTTGCCGATCGCTTCCTCCCCGGGCCAGTAGCGCTCCGCCATCGACTGGCTGATGACCGCCACCATCGGTGTCTCCGCCGTGTCCTGCTCGGTGATCCCCCGCCCCCTGAGCAGCGGGATGCCGAGCGACTTCATGTAGTCCGGCGTGACCACCCGGTCGTGGGTGAAGTAGGCGCCCATCGGGTTGTTGGCCGGCTTGCCCTCGGGGTTGAACGGCAGCGTGTAGGTGCCTGGATAGAGCGGCTGCGTAGTGGTGGCACCGGCCGCCTGTACGCCGGGGATGCCCCGCAGGCGCTCCAGGCTCTGGCGGATGAAGTCCATCTTGCGCAGCGGTTCGGGGAACTTCTGCTCGGGCAGAGCCACCTCGAAGGAGAGGACGTTCTCCATATCGAAGCCGCGGTCCTCCTGAACCACCCGCCGCATGCTCTGGAAGGTGAGCGCCGCGCCGACCAGGAGCACGAGCGCCAGCGCCACCTCGGCCACCACGAAGGTGGAGAGCACCCGCTGGCCGGCGACGCCGAGGCTGCCGGAACGCCCCCCCTCCTTGAGCGTATGGTTGACGTTGGCCTTGGAGACCCGCAGCGCCGGCACCAGGCCGAAGAGGAGCCCCACCACCAGCGAGGTCAGGAAGGTGAAGCCCAGAGTGGGCAGGTCGATCCGCGGCTCGATGTCGAACTCGTTGACCGCCTGCTGCACCGAGGCCAGGGCCACCAGCGGCTTGACGCTCCAGAAGGTCAGCAGCAGCCCCACCAAGCCGCCGAGCAGCGCCAGCACCACGCTGTAGGTGAAGAACTGCCGCAGCAGGCGGCCGCGGGTGGCCCCGAGGGCGACCCGCACCGCCACCTCGGTGCTCTGGTTCAGGCTCTGCGCGAGCAGCAGGTTGGAGACGTTGACGCAGGCGATGAGCAGCAGCAGGCCGGCGGCGGCGAGCAGCATCATCAGCAGGCGCGGCAGGTCGCGGATCAGCTCCTCGCGCAACGGGCCCAGCACCACCCCCTGGGTCATGCCCACCGGCGGGTTGCCCCCCGCGAGGCGCCGCACCAGGGCCGTCATCTCCTCCTGCGCCCGCTCGATGGAGATCCCCGGCTTGAGGCGGGCGGGCGTGTAGTGGCCCCAGCCGTTCATCTGC
>DASPJI010000329.1:0-5795 GCA_035628695.1 Thermoanaerobaculia bacterium
GTCGCCTGGGTGAGGAGCACCCGTGAGTCCGTCGTCCCCCGCACCTCGTAGCGGGCGATTCCCAGCAGACGCTCCAGATCCATGAAGAGGACGCGGCTGGTGCCGGAAAGGGGGGGCAGCATCGCCCGGCCGCCTCCTTCGAGAGAGCCGAGGGGCGAGGCGGCGTCGAACGTGACCTCGGAGCGCAGCGTCCAGGAGCCGTCCGGCGAGGCGTCGGACCAGGATTCGAAGCGCGCCTCGGGGCTGCCGGGGGTCAACCGCAAGCTCTCGCTCGCGGTACCGTACTCCACGTGCAGAACCATCTCGGAGAGGCCCAGCTCGGCCAGCGGCCGGGCTGTGCCGATGCGCAGGGCAAAGCGCCGGAAGAAGGGGTGATCCAGGCCCGCGTCGGCGATGTGCTGATCAGGAGACGCTCCGCCCAGGAGATCGGCGAGATGGGCCTGCGGGGTGAGCGTGCGGGAGACCACGATGGCGCGCTGGAAGTCCACCTCGGCCACGGCGCGCTCGATCTGCGTGAGGCTCTTCACGGCATAGGCGGTGCCCACGCCGAAGATCTCCCCCATCGTGCCGAGCGAGGCGTGCGCCGGCTCGTGGTCGAGCGGCATGACCGGCTCGCAGAACCGCTCCACCAGCTCCCGCTGCACCCAGGCCAGGGCCGCTCCGGGATCGGGCTGCGGCGCCCCTTCCTCCGGCACGAGCCCCTGGATCACCTGAATTTCGATGACACGGTTTTCGATCAGCCGCTCGGCAAGCCGCTGGACGTCCGTCACCAGCAGGAATGAGCCTTCCTTGTGATGGTCCGAAAAGTGATCGTAGACCCGGCTCCAGTCGACCCGCGCTACCACGCGCTGGGCGGGCCAGAGACCCTCCACGGCCAGCCGATAGATGATGCCGATGGGCGCGCCACCGGAGCGCAGCGCCGCCTCGACCAGCCGCGCGCCGTCCGGATCGAGATCGACGGAAAACGCCGCCCGGTAAGGTGGGGCGAAGCCGGCCGGGGCGCGGCCGAAGCCGCGGCGGATCAGGGTGGCGAGCCCCCCTTCGCCATCCCCGTCGAGGCCGGCGAAGAGCAACTCCGCGGTCGCCACCTCGGCCAGGAGCGGCCGCAGCTCGATGGCCGGCTCCTCCTCGCGAAGCTCGGCGGCCAGCGCTTCGCGCACCTCGTCGAGGCGGGCCGGCGGATGGGCCAGCTCCACCTCCAACCGCAGATGGCCGCCGGCCAGCTCGCCGTCGCGCACGAAGCGGAGCAGCTCCACCTGCGGCACCCCTTCGGCCACCGCCACCCGCGGGGGCGGCGGCAGCACGTAATAGGCGAGCGGCTTGCTGTCCGCTTGCCCCTCCGCGAGCGCCAGGTCGACGCCGGCGACGGTGCGGACCGGAGCGTTGAGATCGATCACCGTCGTCTTCTCCTAGGTGATCGGAGGCGGCGCCGGTGCCACAGGGGCCGGCGGCGGCGGCAGCACCAGCACCTCGGCCTCGCGGACCGACGGCGGGACGGTGATCACATCGCCCGCGGCCGAGAAGTAGGCGATCTCGGCCGTGTAGGTCTTGGGCCCGCCGGGCACGCCGCGCACGCGCCAGGTCTTCGGCTGGCTGGTCTCCTTGGTGAAAACGAAACTGTCCACGGAACGCACGGAGTTCGCCGGATCGCTGTAGATCAGGTTGACCTGCACCAGCTTGGCATGGTCGGGATAGGTGAGGAGCGTGGGGAACAGCTCCACTTCGAGAGTGTACTTCTCTCCCACGGTCAGGAAGCCGGGCTGTCCCTTCAGCCAGCCGCCGTCTTCGGGGACCTCCTTCACCACGCCGTCCTTGTAGATGAGGCTGTAGCGGTACTCATAGTCCCGCAGGTCGGGGTTGAGCATCTCCACGGTCCACGTCTGCTGCTGCTTCTCGTCGGTGAAGACCAGCCGCCCCTCCTCGGTGTAGTGGTTCTCCTCATCGCGATAGCGCAGACTCACACCGATGGTAGAGAGGGCGTCGTTGCCGTCCTTGAAGTTGCCGGAGGGGGTCACCGCGATTTCGAAGCTGCCGAGGACGGGCGCGTCGAAGCGCTGCCGCGAGGCCGTCGAGCGCTGCCACTCCCCTTGCACCACCTCGCCGCCGGCGTTCAGCCAGTCGACCTTGTACTCGTAGCCTTCGGGAGACATCGTCTCGTGGATCACCTCGGTCCACGAGACGCTCTGCTTCTCCTTGTTGAGGAGGAAGCTCTGCTCGAGCATCTGACCCAGCGCCTGGGAGCGATAGCGGACGCTCACCCGCGCCGCCGGGAACTTCTCGATGTTCACGAGGCCGAGGCCCATGTCGACCTGCAGCATGCCGAGGGAGCCCACGTCCACCACCAGGAAGTTGTCCTTCACCCCCTTGCGGTTGAAGGTGAAGTTCCTGTGCTCCCCCTTGTAGTGGACGGTGGCCGACCAGTCGTAGGTCACGTCGTCGAGACGGTTGGCGTAGGCGAGGAAGGTCTGGATGGTGGAGCCATCGGTGAAGTTGAAGGAGTCGACCCGCTCCTCGCGCCCGCTGCCGTCGAAGCGCTGGCGCTCATAGATCACGGTGACGGTGACCGAATCGACCGGCAGCTTCGAGAAATCGGCGTTGACCCGGATGGGAACCTTCAGGAAGGTGAAGAAGCCGATGCGCAGGTCGACGAAGGCGATCATCTCGGCCAGGTTGCCGCCCTGGAAGACGTTTCCGACGTTCGCCGACACGGTGTGATTGCGCACCAGCACCATGCGGCGGTCGAGGCTGAAGTTGAAGCTCTGGCCATAGATGGCGACGAAGCTCTCGAGATAGGTGCGGTCGAGCTCGGCCGGCGGCGGCGAGGCCTGGAGCGCCTTCTCCATCTCCTTGTTGAGCATGTCGAAGCCGAACTTCTCGAGTTGCACCAGCGTCTCGTCGTCGATCTCCGAGGTCTGCGGGATGACGGTCACGCCGGCCGTCTTGTTGCGGGTCAGGATCTCGGTGACGTGGGTGACCTTGTCGATGGAGACGTGGTTCTCGGAGAGGCCCAGGTAGCCGTCATCGAACTCCTTGTCCTGATGGAGGGTCTCCTGGATCAGCACGTAGCTCGAGTCCATGTCGAGCCAGACGCGCATGGAGACGCCCTGCAGCCGGTGCTCGAAGGAGAGCTCGTACTGGACATTGATGGGGAGCGTCCGCAGATTCTCGATGCTGGACATGAGAGCGGCGCCGTCCTGGCTGAGCTTGACCATGACCGCCTTGCGGTTGTTGCCGATACCGCTCACCTTGCCGGCGCCCACCATGGTGCGGACGAACTCGTTGCCGGCTCCTCCATCCCCGGCCTCGCCGGCCACTGCCACGGACACCTTGCCCTCGAGGAACGGGACGTAGGAAAGGTCGACGTCGCGGTCGGGATCCGAGGCGTCGCCGAAGACCTTCATGCGGAGCTCCCGCCGGATCGCCTCGAAGGTCTCGTCCGGTACCTTCAGCTCGACGGTGAAGGTAAGGATGCCGCCACCGACGTCCTCCCCGGAGCGCGCGGGATCGATACGCTCCTCATCGCGCCGGTAGACGATCAATGAGAAGATGGGATTGCCCTGCTCGTCCTCGGCGATGGCGGGTTTGTCGGGCAGCACGTAGAAACGCCGGGGAGGGGCGTCGCCCGAGGGGGGGCCTCCGGACTGCAGCGCCTGGATCTCGTCGGCGTCATCGTGGTATACGGTGAACCCTTTGATGGTGAGAGGATTGGTCATCGTCAACATGGCAACTCCCGCCGGCGAGCCGGATGAAAAAGGTTTCGATCTGCTACTGCGCTGTCTCGCGGTTCCTGAGCCGACTGTCCTGCCCCCGCTGGCGGAGGCTTTCCATCGGGCGGCAGACGCGGGGGGCGCGCCCTTCGAGGTCATCGCCGGCGCCCCATTCCGGCGCTACGGCGCCCGTGTCACGTTCCGACCCACCGGTGAGGCCGGCTCCCTGGCGGCCGCCTTCGGCCTGGACAGCCATCCGTGGGGCGATCCCACATGGGTCGGGATCCGGGTGCGGCCGGACGGCTCGGTCCAGGCCAAGGCCTACCACCGCCTGGAGGGGAGCCTGGGGCGGCTGGACGGCCGCTTCGTCCTGCCGCCCGGCCTGCCCGCGGGGCTCCGCCCGGTGATGGCCGCCCTCCACGAGGGGTCCCGGGAGCTCTACCTGCGGCTCGGCCCGGCCGCCCCCTCGTGGACGTCGTTCGCCGCCGCGGTGGGCGCGGCGCTGGAGATGAACGGGATCGAGAAGGACCTCCCCTTCTCTCCCCCTCCCAGGCCGGCCGAAGACGGCTTCTGTCTCAGCCTGCGCTGGCAGGACGGCGCGCTGACCACCCTGTCGCTCTTCGCCGATCAACGCTCGCTGCCCGGCGACGGCGAGATCCGCCGCGCCTGGCCGGAGGGCATGGACGAGACCGACCGGAACGCCTACGAGGCGGCCCTCGCCGCGGTCCGCGGCCTGGGACGCCTGCCTCCGTCGCACGCCTGGCATGGCATGCTGGCCTGGACCCTGGAGCTGTCCCCCGAGGGGAGCGGCTTCTGGCACCGGGCGGCGTCGCTGCGCGTGCCCCCACTCTGACCTCATTCCGGAGGAACCGATGCTGCTCCTCGACAGCGAGATCGAAGTCGCCGGCCTCACCGTCTTCCGCGACCACGCCTCAGCGCGCACGTTCCACTACCTCCCCGGGACGCCGCGCGTCGTCACCCTCGACGGCGGCAAGCCCGGCCTCCAGCTCCTCCGGTATCGAGGGGGACGCGAGGGCGGCTTCCTCACCCTGGACGTGGACCTGACGCTGGACGAGACCGCGCGCACCGCCGCCCACGACGAGCTGCGCGGCCGCTTCGGCGGCGCGGCCGACCTCGTGCCGGTGCTCTTCCACGAGGGCACCGTGTGGTTGACCGCCCTCGGGGTGGCGGCTGGTTCCGGCGACAATCGTTTCGTGGAGAGAGTGCTCGGCACCACCGTGCCGTCGCTCCTCGGCGGCGCGCGGGCCATCTTCTCGCTGGAGCTCGACCGCGAGGGGGCGTCGCTGGTCGAGGCGGCGATCGGCACCGAGGGGACGCCGCTGGCCGTGGTCTACGACCTGGCCTACACCGGCCTGCGCCCCGCCCGCGGGCTGCGTGCCCGGGTCCGCTACGGCATGGCCTACGACTTCCTGCGCACCCGTCTGGCGGCGAACACCCTCTTCTTCAAGGCCGACCTGGACCGCGAGGCCGAGGCCCTCTCCCGCGAGGGGCACCTCGAGATCGAGGATGTCGACTACCAGGGGACCGATCCCGAGATCCTGGCGCGGCGCCAGGAGGAGATCCGGGCGACGCTGCGCGAGCTCTCCGAGGCGCTGTTCTTCAGGCCGGCCGCCTCGCCCGACTCGGTGCGCCCGGGTGCTCCATCGGCGATCCGGCCGCAGGCCGCGTTCGTGCTGCGCGCGCTGGAACAACGGGAGGAGCAGGAGCTGGCCTATGACCTGAGGGAGACGGCGGCGGTCACCCGCCGAGTGGCCCCTCAGGGGATGCTGCGCCTGCCCGCCGGCGCCGATCCCGCCGAGCTGGTGCTGGATGTCACCTTCGAAGGGCCCGCCGTCACCGAGGTGCGCGCCTTCACCCTGCCCGGCGCCGACTGGGAGGGGGTCGAGGCCATCGAGGTGGAGGTCCGCGGCGGCGGCGAGTCGCGCACCCTGATCCTCTCGCCGGAGACCCCGGACGGCGCGGCGCTGCTCCCTCCCCCTTCCGAGGAGGGGCCGCTGGAACACCGCGTCCGCGTCCTCACCCGGGACGAGCCCGAGGCCCTCGGCACGCCGCCAGACCCCGACACGG
>DASPJI010000330.1:0-13349 GCA_035628695.1 Thermoanaerobaculia bacterium
CGGCAGCCAGCGCCTCTTGTTCTCCAGAGTCGTCATCGGATACAGGTCGTACCCCATGATCCAGGGGTAGGGGACGTGAGCGGCGGTGGGCACCAGGTCGGCCCAGTAGACGGCCTTCTCGCCCCCTCCATCGATGAGAACAATACACATGTCGGCGTTGTGCCCGGGGGTGCGGACCGCCCGGACGCCGGGGATCGGCTCGGCCTCGTCGCCGAACAGCTCCACGATGCCGGCCTCGAACAGCGGCTCCCAGTTGCGCGGGTCGTAGCTCGCCCGGTCCCGGTCATTGGGATCGCGGGCGTGCTCCACCTCGCCGCGCTGCAGCCAGTACCTGGCGTTGGGGAAGGTCGGCACCACCCGGCCCCCCTCCTCCCGCGTGTTCCAGCCGCAGTGGTCGAAGTGGAGGTGGGAGAGGAGCACGTGAGTGACATCCCCCGGCTCGTAGCCGGCCTGCCGGATCGACTCGGGCAGGCGCACCGCCGCCGGGTCCATGCCGTAGATCGCGCGGAACTTGGCGTCGTTCTTGTCGCCGATGCCGGTATCGATGAGCAGCAGGTCGTTGCCACGGGCGACCAGCAGGCAGTTGGTCCCCATGCGGATGCGGTTCGACGCGTCCGGCGGCTTCTGCTTCTCCCAAAGCGTCCGCGGGACGACGCCGAACATGGCGCCGCCGTCCAGGCGAAATTCTCCGTCGCTGACCAGCGTCAGCTCGAGGTCTCCCAGCCGCATCGGCGGGAAGTCTATCCGAAGGAATCCGCGAGGGGCCACCCGGCCAGCTACCTGGTCAGAGCGGGGGCGCCGGTCCGGCGGCGCGGACGGCGGCCTGGTACTCCTCGGGGGACATCTCGGGCATCTTCTGGAGGAAGGCGACGATGGCCCAGAGCTCCTCGTCGTCCAGGGTCACCCCGAAAGCGGGCATGCCGGTCATCTTGATGCCGTGCTTGGTGACCCAGAACAGCTCCCCCGGCTCCTCCGCCTCGCTCGCCAGCTCGGGAGGCGGGGGGTTGAGCCCCTGGCCGATGGCGGAGATGGCGACGCCCGGGGCGCCGTGGCAGGCGGCGCACATCTCATGGTAGAGGACGAGGCCTTGCCGGATCATGGCCGGGTCGCCGAGCGGCGGGACGGCCACCTCCTCGGCCCGCCGGTGCACCGAGCGCGACTGGATGGTGCCCAGGGCCCAGCCGACCACGCCGGCGTCGGGAGCCGAGGCGGCGACGTCGTAGAGGCCCGAGTAGATGAAGGCCAGCGCGGCCACCACCAGCAGAGCCGCGGACACCAGCAGCGCCAAGACCGTTCTCATTTCTCCCTTCCTACCGTAAAGTGGATCCGTGTCCGACCCGACATCATCTCATAGAGGCGACCTGGGCCTGGTGCTCTCGGGCGGCGGGGCGCGGGCGGCCTACCAGGCCGGCGTGCTCCGGTGCCTCGCCCGCAACTTCCCGGGGCTGCGCTTCCCCATCGTCGCCGGGGTCTCGGCCGGCGCCATCAACGCCGCCTTCCTCGCCGGCCACACCGGCCCGCCGGCCGAAGCGGCGCCGAAGCTCTGCGAGCTCTGGGGCGCGCTGGAGGTCGAGAACATCTTCGAGGTGGACGTGCCGTCCCTCGCCCGCAGCTTCATCCAGTGGGCGACGCGCCTCGCCTCGGGCGGCTCGGCCCTCCTCGCGCCCGACGTGAAGGGGCTGGTGGACACCCGCCCGCTGGAGAGCACCATGCGCCGGGCGACCGCCGTGGTGGACGGCGAGCTCATCGGCATCGAGCACAACCTGGAGCGCGGGCTCCTCAAGGCCATCGCCCTGACCGCCCTGAACTACACCACCGGGCAGACGGTGACCTGGGTGCAGGGGGCGGACATCGGCCCCTCGCACCACCCCCAGCGCCCCAGCTTCAACACCCGCATGACCGTGGACCACATCATGGCCTCGGCCGCCCTGCCGCTCTTCTTTCCCGCGGTACGCCTGGGGGACGCCTGGTACGGCGACGGCGGCGTGCGCCTCACCGCCCCGATGAGCCCGGCGCTGCGCCTGGGCGCGAGCCGCATCCTCTCCATCTCGCCCCACTATTCACCCAATACCGAAGAGGCCGGGCGCCACCAGATCCGGGGGTACCCGCCGCCGGCGCAGATCCTCTCCCACATGCTCAACTCGGTCTTCCTGGACGTGATGGACGAGGACGTGCGCCGGCTCGAGAGCATCAATCACCTCCTCGCCAAGATCGAGCCGGAGGAGCGCCGAGGCCTGCGGCTGGTCGATATCCTGGTGATCCGCCCCTCCCGCGACCTGGGCAAGCTCGCCGCCGCCTACGAGCCGCGCCTCCCCCGCGCCTTCCGCTATCTCACCCGCAGCCTCGGCACCCGCGAGACCAGCACGCCGGACTTCCTGACCTACATCATGTTCCAGCCGGACTACCTGCAGTGCCTCATCGAAATCGGCGAGTCCGACGCCGAGGCCCGCCTGCCCGAGCTCCGGGAGCTGATCGGGGATTGACAACTCATAGATAATCCGTGATAAGGTGAATCGTCACCCTCTTGTCACGAGTTGGCCTTTTGGGCTACTTACTTGTTTAGGAGCTGTCCTCGGATGCGGGTTGCATCCGTCGTTCCCTGTGTTCTGTTGAGAGGAGAGAAATGAGATCCCGGTCCGCACTGCTCGTTGTCTGCCTGCTCGTTACGGCCGTTGCCGCCACGCCGCTGTCCGCGCGTGACCTGCGGCCCCCTCAGCCCGCCTCCGCCAGCTGGCTGGAGGAGATGACCGGCTGGGTCGCCTCTCTATGGGAAAAGCTCTCCGGCTTGGCCGGAGGAGCCGAGCAGGGCCCGAAGAACCTGGAGCTGCCGCCGCCGGCCAACGGAATCGAGGAGGGTGGTGAGACGAACCCCGGGGGCTCCTGCATCGATCCCAACGGTCCGCCCAGTTGCGGCCTTTCCAACTCGTAGTTGTCGCCATGGACGCTCATTCAATTCCCCGGGACGTCCTCGAGCGGTTCGCGGCCAACACCGCGACCCGGGAGGAGAAAACGGCGGTGGCGCGCCACCTCTTCACCGGCTGCCCGGAGTGCACCCGCCGGCTCGAGCTCAAGCTGCAGCGCCGCGCGCCCGAGAACGAGGACCGGCAGGAGGAGCCCTATGAGAAGGCTCTGGACCGTTGCTTCGGACGGGTCACCTCGCTGCTGGCCGCGGAGCCGCGGGAGCTCCTGGAAGAGCTCGAGTCCCATCCCCTGCGCCGGCAGGAGACGATGGCCCGCAACCACCCGCGCTTCCGCGAGGCGAGCCTGTGCGACCTGCTGATCGAGCGCAGCCGCGCGGCGCGGCACCGGGATCCGAAGAGCGCCTTCCGGTCGGCCCGCCTGGCCCTGCTGGTGGCCAGCCAGCTCGATGGCGTCCCCGGCGAGGTGCTGGAGCGCCGCGCGCGCGCCTGGGCGACCCTGGGCAACGCCTACCGTCTCCAGGGTGATTTCCTGGCGGCCGAGAAGGCGCTGCAGGAGGCGCACAAGCTCGCCGTGGCCGGGGACTGCGACGAGCGTCTCAGGGCCTATGTGCTCAGCCTCTGGGGATCGCTGCGGTTCGACCAGCGGCGCTTCGAGGAGTCGGTCCGCTTCTGCCGCGACTGCGGCGCCATCCACCGCCGGCTCGGCGACGCGCACGAGGCGGGACGCGCCCTGATCCAGGAGGGGACCGCCCTCGGCGAGTCGGGCCGCCCGGGTCCGGGCGTGCGCCTGCTCATCGAGGCGGCGCGGATGATCGACATCGAGCGCGAGCCGACGCTGGCGCTGATCGCCGGTCACAACATCGTCCGCTTCTACACGGACGCGGGCCGGACCCGTGACGCCATGCAGCTCTACCTCGAGATGCGGGACCTCTACCGGCAGGTGAACGATCCGCTGATCCAGCTCAAGGCGATCTGGCTCGAGGGGCAGATGCTGGCGGCCGAGGCCCACCCCGAACCCGCCCTGACCCTGCTGTTGCGCGCCCGTTCGGAGTTCCTGCGTCTGGGGATGACCTACGAGGCGGCCCTGGCGTCGCTGGACCTGGCGGCGGCCTTCGCCAAGCTGGGGCGCTTCTCGGCGCTGCGCGACCTCGTCGGCCGGATCCTCCCCATCTTCAAGGCCCTGGGAGTCCACCGCGAGGCCATCGCCTCGGCTCTGCTCCTGCGCCAGTCGACCGACGCCTCCGCCGCCTTGCAGATCATCCGCAGCATGGCGGCCCAGGTGAAGAAGACGACCTGGGTCCTCCAGCGCCGCGCCGACTGACCCCAGAGGCTCCGAAGCCCCCGATCACCGCCGTGCCGGCGGCTCGGGGGCTTCTTCCCCGTTCAGAGCCTCCCCGTTCTTCTCTTCTTCGGAGCCGTCCGGTCCCTGCTGGTCCTCCGCATCCCGCACGAGCAGCCGCACCGTGTCCAGCACCCGGCCGAAAGGAGGGAACTCGCTCCCCTCCGGCTCCGCGATGCCCCCTGAGATGCCGGCCGTGCTCAACGGGGCACGCGGCGCCAGCTCGTAGACCTGGGAGAAGAACTCTCTCGGCTCGATCCCCAGGATGTCCAGGATGCGGTAGAGCCACCGCAGGCTGAGCGGGGACTGCGGTGGCGCCGCGTCCGGACGCAGCTCGTCGAGCGCGCCGGGCGCGAGGCCCAGGCGCTCCTCGAGGACCGACACCGATCCCAGACGCGTATCGATCAGCGTCCGCAGCCTCTCGAGGAGGAGCCTCTCTTCCGGATGGCCCTGCATGAGGTCAGGCGATCGTGACCTCGGGGCTGAGGTAGACGTCCTGGATCGCGTGGAGCAGCTCGACCCCCTCGCGCATCGGCCGCTGGAACGCCTTGCGGCCGGAGATCAGGCCGGCGCCGCCGGCGCGCTTGTTGATCACCGCCGTGCGCACCGCCTGGCCGAGGTCGTCCTGCCCCTTGGACTCGCCGCCGGAGTTGATGAGGCTCGCCCGGCCCATGAAGCAGTTGACCACCTGCCAGCGGTTCCAGTCGATCGGGTGGTCGGCCACCAGCTCGCTGTAGACCCGGGGGTGGGTCTTGCCGAAGCTGACCGCGTTGTAGCCGCCGTTCAGCGTCGCCTGCTTCTGCTTGACGATGTCGGCCTGCATGGTGGCGGCCAGGTGGTTCGCCTGGCCGGTGAGGTCGGCCGCGGTGTGGTAATCCTTGCCGTCCTTCTTGAAGGCGTTGTTCCGCAGGTAGGCCCAGAGGATCGTCGCCATCCCCAGCTCATGAGCGCGATAGAACGCCTCGGCGATCTCGACAATCTCCCGGCCCGAGTCCTCGCTGCCGAAGTAGACCGTGGCGCCGACGGCCGCCGCCCCCATGTCCCAGGCCTGCTCGACCTGGCCGAACAGGATCTGGCTGAACTGGTTGGGGTAGGTCAGCAGCTCGTTGTGGTTGATCTTGGCGATGAACGGGATCTTGTGGGCGTACTTGCGGGAGAGCGCGCCGAGAACCCCCATGGTGGAGGCCACGGCGTTGCAGCCGCCCTCGATCGCCAGCCGGACGATGTTCTCCGGGTCGAAGAACTCGGGGTTCGGGGCGAAGGAGGCCGCGCCGGAGTGCTCGATCCCCTGGTCCACCGGCAGGATCGAGACATAGCCGGTGTTGGCGAGGCGGCCGGTGCCGTAGAGGCGCTGGAGGTTGACCAGCACGCCGGGCTTGCGGTCTGAGGAGCCCCAGGCCCGCTCCACGTGGTCCGGGCCGGGCAGCATGAGCTGCTCCTTGGGCATCCCCTTGCAGGTATAGGAAAGGAGACTCTCGGCCTCGCTGCCGAGGTGCTCGGTAATGCGGTCGATGCTGCCGCCCGCAACGCGTTCCATGGTCGTGGCCATCCGCAACTCCTCCGTGAACAGACTTCTTCGGGACAGGGTTTTCGGGGTGCGCCGCTACGGCGGCGCCCGCCTATCCTATCAGGCGAACGCGACGCCGCCGCGTGCTCGTGATAGATAGCGCATGCAATGAGCACGCCGCGCCGTTTCCATCGCGTCCGGGAGGTTCTGGACCGCCGCCAGCCCGACCTCACGGTCCTGCTGGAAGACGTCCAGGTGCCGCGCAACCTGGCCGCCATCCTGCGGAGCTGCGACGCCGCCGGCGTCTTCGCCGCCCACGCGGTCTGGCCGGGCGGGCGCCTGAAGATCTCGCGGCCCGCCTCGGGCGGCAACCGCAAGTGGCTGCCGGTGCACAAGCACAGGACGCTGGACGAGGCCCTCGCCCACCTGCGGGAGCGCGGCTTGCGGGTGCTGGCGGCCCACCCCTCGCCGGACGCCGCCGTCCCCTTCCGCGAGGTGGACTACACGCTCCCCACCGCGCTCCTTCTGGGAAACGAGGACAACGGCCTGACGCCGGCGGCGCTGGAGAGGGCCGATGGCCTGGTGGCGATCCCCATGGAGGGGATGGGCACGTCGCTCAACGTCTCGGTGGCCGCGGCGCTCCTCCTCTTCGAGGCCCAGCGCCAGCGGCGGGCCGCCGGCCTCTACGACGCGCCGCGCCTCGATCCCGAGACCTACGCCCGCACCCTCTTCGAATGGGCCCATCCGCAGCTCGCCGCCCAGTGCCGCAAGCGCCAGGCGCCCTACCCGCCGCTCGGCCCCGAGGGCGAGATCCTGGGTCCGCTGCCCCGGTAGCCGCGGAACCCATCCCACTCGACGGGACACCATCCGGAGCGCTCGGGAAGCTTCCCGGGCCGTCTGGAATCCATCCTATTGAATTGGACGGCATCCGGAGCGCCCGGACTCCATCCGGATGAGCTGGACGCGTTCCGAGGCGCCCGGAAGCTTCCCGCGCCGTCTGGATGGCTTCCAAGCGAACCGGATGAGATCCGGAGCGTCCGGGAAACATCCTGAGCTCCCGGATTCCATCCGCGCCGCCCGGACGGGATCTCGGGCGCCCGGGCGGCACCCCCGGCGCCCGGCGGTTACCGGCGCCGCTCCTCCCAGACCGCCCGCGAGATCTCGGCGATCGTGGCGTCGGCCTCCTTCTCGTCGAGGATGCCGCGGGTGAGGACGACCAGGACGTAGGGCCTCTCCCCCGGGGGGAAGACGACCGCCGCGTCGTGGTGGATGCCGGTGATGTCACCCGTCTTGTGGGCCACCGGCGTCCCGGGAGGAAGGCCGGCGGGGATCTTCTCGTTGAACTCCTGAGCCTTGAGGATCTCCAGCATCCGCTCCCGCGAGGCCGGGGAGAACGGCGAGCCCTGGGCCTCGGGCAGGAGCGCCTCCAGGAGGACCAGCAGGTCCTTGGCGGTGGTGACGTTGTTCATCCCCGCCTGGAAGGCCTTGTCGTCCTCGACGCCGCGCAGCACCCGGAGGTCTTCGGCGCCGAGCTGCCGCGTCAGGTCCGTCACCCGGGTGGCGCCGATCCTCTCGATGAGGAGGTTGGTGGCGAGGTTGGAGCTGCGGACGATCATCCGCCGGATCAGCTCCTCCAGGGTCTTCGTGCCGCCCGCCGCCTGGTACAGGTCGGGGTCGCCGTCCTCCGCCGGGTCCAGCTCGTAGGGGGAGCCGTCCATGATGCTCTCGAAGCGGTTGCGGACGGGGACCGGCTGGTCCAGGCGCATCTCGCCGCGGTCCACCGCGTCGAACAGCGCCATCATCACCGGCACCTTCATCGTGCTCGCCGGATGCATCCGCTGGTTGGGGAGGACGAAGAGGCTGGCCCCGGTCCCCGCGTCGCGGTAGGCCACGGCCATGGCGGCCTGCTCGCCGTGCCGCTTCGCGATCCGGCCGGCGATCTGGTGGACCCGGGCCGCCAGCGGGTCGGTCGGGGTCGCGGTCGAGGCGCAGGCGGCGAGGAGGAACGCCACGGGGAGGAGCGCGCAGAGGGATCTCATGGCCGTGGATTCTACTCGGGCTGCTCATCCCGGCAGCAGCGGGATCTGGCCGCCGGGGGCGTAGCGGCCGAGGTAGCCGCGCAGGCGCAGCTTGCGCCGGGTGCTGTCGGAGCTCATGTAGCGGACCACGCCGAAAACCGGGCGCTCGGGGGCCCAGGGGCGATCATAGCGGCCGAAGCACCAGAAGATGCCGCTGTAGGAGTTGGGATCGCGGCCGTCCAGGGCGTACCGGTTGTTCAGCTCGATCAGGCTCGCCAGCGCCTGCCGCGGCGTCGCCGACCAGTGGAGCACCTTCTTGCCCCAGAGCATCCGCAGGTAGTTGTGGATGCGCCCCTCGCGCAGGAGCTGCGTCTGGGCGGCGTTCCAGATCTCGTCCTCGATACGGGCGGCCTCGAAATCGGCGTGCTCATAGAGATGGGGGCGCGGGTCCTTCTCGTGCTTGGCGAGGGTCGCCTGCGCCCACTCGGGCAGCGACTCGTAGCGCTCGAAGTCCTCCCGCTGCCAGGCCATGTTGTAGCCGACCTCGCGCCAGGTGACAGCCTCGTCCAGGAACTTCTCGGCCGCCGGGCTCATCCCCCACCACCCCTCCTTGGCACCCGTGGTGGCGCGCCCCAGCCGCTCCGGCGTCCAGCGCTCCCGGGCGGCCAGGGCGGCGAGGAGCTGATGCGAGGAGACGTGGCCGAAGTGGAGGTAGGGGGAGAGGCCGCTGGTGACCTCCTCATCGGGATCGTTCCGTCCCTCGCCATAGCTCAGCAGCCGCTCGTCGAGGAAGCGGTCGAGAGCCGCGGCGGCGGCTTCGTCCCCGCCGCGGACACCGTCCACCGGCGCCACCTCGTGATCAATGGGGAGCGCCGCCAGCCCCCCGCGTTCGCCGCGCAGCAACGCCTCCGGCGCCGCGGGCCAGCGGCGGGTCACCTCCTCCGGGAGCGCGGCGAGGCGCGGCGGCAGGTCCTCGAGCGGGTCCTCCGCGGGGAAGTCCTCCAAGTGCCTGGGCAGCTCCTTCTGCAGGAAACGGCGGAAAGGGTAGGCCGCGGGAAAGACCCGGTCGGCGGCGCGCAGGGGCAGGAGCCCGTTCGAATCCACGGCCTCCATCCGCACCGATACCTGGCGGGCGGCGGCCGCCACCATCCGGGGAAGGAAGAAAGCCGGGTAGTCGTCCGTCACCACCACGCAGGCGCGCCGGGCGAGGGCGGCGAGGAGCCCTTGGCCGGCACCGGGGGACGGCTCCACATACGGGTGATAGAGGACGTTCGAGCCGGCCAGGCGCCGGGCGTGCTCCGCCATGCCGTCGAGGACGAAACGGTGGATGCGGTCATTCGCCCACCGGTAGCCGCAGCGTAGCGGCTCGAGGACCACGAGCGGGCGCCCCAGCTCCCGGGCCCAGCCCGCCGCCCGGTCCAGGGCGAAGCTCCAGCCCAGACGCCTCGAAGCGATCATCCAGTACAGGACGTAATCAGCTTCGGGACAAACCGGCTCCCGATTGGACATCCGAACGCGGATCTCGGGTACGTTGGTCACAAGATCTCTACCCGTGGCTGGATTGAAGTAGCACCCCCGGACAGGGAGCAGCAGGTCAGCCCCGCCCATCCCCCAGGATGACCCCCAGGGTTTCCCGAAGAGAGATCAGATCTTCGCCTCTCAGGGTTCCGAGCCGCCGTAGTACGAGAGTCCTCTCCAGAGTAAAGAGGATCGGCTTCAGAAGGGAAGGCTTGAGGAGCCCAGCGTCCTTCCAATGAGTGACGAGCGATTCGCCCAATCCCGTGGATGGCCTGATCTGGCTGGTCACGGCCATCAGGATCACGTCCGGCCGCTCTCTCTGATAGGCGGTGGAGCTGACCACGACGGCTGGACGCTTCTTGCTGTCGGACTGATCGGTAAAAGGAAAGGGGACGAGAAGGATGTCGCCAAAGCTATAGCTGGTCATAGTCGGCGTCATCAGGATTGTCCCAGACTCTGCGCAATGCATCCTCGGACAGCCGCGCCGCAGCTTCGGTGAGGCGCCGATCTTCGGTCCGAAGTCGAAGGAAATCAATGAAGTCCTCCACTTCGCCGAGCTTCTCCTCCGGCAACATCCGTATCTTCTCGATCAGGTCCTGCTCTCTCAGAGGATTTGCCATGCCTTATTGTACGCCGGCCTACTCCATCTCCTCCCCCGTCTCCAGCCCCAGCCGCTGCAGCAGGTTCTGGAGGATGCGGGCGGTCAGGCCCCAGATCTGGCGGTTGCCGATGTGGTAGATGCGGATGTCCCGGTCGACGCCGTTGAGGGTGATGGTGCGCTCCTCCACCAGGCGAGGGTTGGCGAAGGCGCTCAAGGGGAGGCTGAAGACCTCGGAGATCTCGGCTTCGTTGGGATTCACCTCGTAAGGGAAGGGCACGGCGCCGACGCAGGGGATCACCCGAAATCCCGCCGGGGTCTCCCCCTCGTCCAGCTCGCCGATCTTCAGGACCCGCTTGGGATCGAGCCCGATCTCCTCCTGGGCCTCCCGCAAGGCCGCCTGCCAGGGGTCCTCCTTGAGCTCGCGGCCGCCGCCCGGGAAAGCGATCTGGCTGCGGTGGCTGGGGAGGGTGTCCGTGCGCTTGGTGAGGATCGTCCACAGCTCGCCGGCGTCGACGTAGAGGGGCACCAGCACCGAGGCCTGGCGGAGGTCTTTCGGACCCAGCCGCCGCGGCGCCGGAGTCGCGAGCCGCTCCCGCAATTCCATGATCCAGCTTCTCATCGGCTCGGTCATACGCTCAACATCCTTCAGCCGTCGCTCCTTTGCATCGAATCCCGGCGCGGCAGGACGCGGAACCGGATCGGACCCGCCGGCGCCCCGGGCAGCCTGAAGTCGAGATCATAGAGGTAATAGTCTTCTCCCCGCGACCACCAGAGCGGATGCACGGCGCGCGGCTCCCCCGCCGGCACCTCGAAGGCGAGCGAGCCGTCCGGACGCAGCAGGACCGGACGCAGCTCCTGTCCTCCGATCTCCAGGCGCGAGGGCGCGTTGGCGTCGAGCTCCAGGACGAACACCTGGACCGGCAGCGAGCTCCCGGCCAGCAGCTCCGCACCGCCGAGGAGACGCAGGCTGTCCGCCCCGCGTGGAGTCCAGAGGTCCCGGTCGAGGAGCTTGAGCCAGAGGGCGTTCTGGAAGAGTGCCCGGCCGGGAGCGTGGCGCTGGGTGGTCTCATAGGGCAGCCACCGCTCGGCCACCGGCGACGTGTAGGAGCGTGGCTCTCCGGCGAGCGCGACCGCCGCGGGGTGGCTCCACAGGATGTAAAGGAAGGGAACGGCCAGGATGATGACCACCAGCGCCGGCAGAACCCGCACCGGCCGGGCCGCCAGGAACCAGAGGGCGGCGTAGAGCGGCAGGAACAGCCGGTTGGCGATGGCCCCCTCGCCGCCGATGAAGTCGAAGGGACGCAGGAGGAGGAAGCCGGCAGCGATCGCCACCACCGCCAGAAGGATGGCCCAGCGCCCCCGATCCCCTCGATACGCGGCAAACCCCAGGAGCAGCGGCAGGAAGTACGGGAGCACACCGGTGCTCCTCCCCGCCAGGAAGTAGAGGCCATTCCAGCCCGCGAGCCGGGGGTGGAGCGTCATCCCCTCCCTCTGCTCCTCGCTGCCGCTCCGCCGGTCCTCGCGCGGCGTGCCGCTCCGCATGTCGAAGGCCGGCGCCTCGCTCCCCCAGGTCTCCTGGACATCTGGCAGGTCCCCCTGCGTCCAGAGCACCGCGGCCAGGAGCGCCGCCGCGCCGAGGACCACCACCACCCGGTTGACCCGGGTCGCGGCCAGCAGCGCCGGAACCAGGAGCAGCAGATAGAGAGGATGGACGGTCGCGGGAACGGCGAGCAGCGCTCCGGCGGCCAGCCAGCGGACGAGCGCCGCCCCTCCCCGTGCGTTGGGCTCCGGCTCGTACATTTCCGGCAGCGGCTCGTCTTTCCGGCGGGAGCGCTCGCCTCCGTAGATCAGAGCGAAGCCGGTGGCGGTCGCGGCCAGCAGGAAGACGTCGGACTGGACCCTGAAGACGTATGCGAAGGCGACCGAGGCGAAGAGCAGGACCGTTACCCAGACCGGCGCCGCCCCTCCCAGGTGCAGGGAGAGCGCGCGGGCGGTCAGCAGAGCCGCCGCCGCCAACAGCAGCGCGTTGAGGATGATCGTCCCGCGGACCGGAGCGACGCGCACCATGGGGGCCGCCAGCAGCGCGTACAGGCTCGGCGTGTCGTAGGTGAATCCGCCATCCCGCGGCCGGAGGCGCAGGCGGTCCGGGCGGGTCCCCCACTGCTCGGCAAAGCGCTCAGAATCCGCCGGTGCCCAGGTGAGGTCCCGGTCCCAGGCGAGGCTCGCCGCGGCCATGGCCACGGTGACCTCGTCGCCGACGGGCGGCCGCGCCGCGGGACTGAAGAAGATAGAGGCAGCCAGGGTCGCCAGGAGCAGGAGCCCCAGGACCCACCATCCGAGGGCAAGCCGCCGCGGCGCGGCCGTTCGGGTCTCGGCTACTGCAGATCTCTCACCCACAGGGGGCCTCCCAGTTTCGAGAACCCCAGGCCGCCGAACATGTGGGGCTCGATCCACAGGCGCGAGGAGCCGGGGGGCCGCCGGATCTCGGTCTCGAATTCCACCTCCTCACCCGGCGCCAGATCGCGCGGCAGGGCGAGCCAGCGCTGACCTTCATAGAGGTCCTGGTCTCCCGAGAAGAGCTTGACCACGACCGCGACTCCGCCCGGCCCTCTTTCCCCAGCCAGCCAGCGGGCGAAGCCCCGGTTCCGGAGCCGGATGCGGAGCGACCGCCGCTCCCCTTCGGGCCAGGGGAGATCCGCGCCCGCCACCTCCAAATCCCCCGGCAGGCTCTCCCAGCCGATGCTGCTCGGCGGCTGCACCCGCGGCTCCTCCTCTGTGGGCGGATCCAGATCCCGCCACTCCAGGCAGGCCTCGGCCACGGCTGCGGCGGCCCGGTCCAGGTCGTGACGGGAACGGACGTACTCGCGGGCGGCCTCGCCCATCCGCCGCAGCTGGCCGGGTTGAGCGAGAAGATCCGCCAGCAGCGCGGCCAGCGCCTCCGGCTCCCCGTCGCCGAGCGGCACGCGGACCGCCACCTCGGAGGGGAGGTCGGCGAACTGCGCGAAGTCGGAGACCACGGCCGGCCGGCCCGCCGCCAGCACCCGCAGCAGCGAGGCCGACGTCTCCCCCGCCGTGGGATAGCGGAGGTTGAGGCAGAGGTCCACGGCGGCGATGGCGGCCTCGAAGTCCGAGAACGGCACGAAGCCGGTGACGTGCACCCGGTCCGCCACTCCGACCCGCCGCGCCTCCCCTGCGAGGTCCATGACGCCGGCGGCCTCGCCGACGATCAGCAGATGGACCTCCTCGAGGCCGGGCCGGGCCAGCGCCCGCACCGCCATCTCGGTCCGCTTGATGGGCGTCTGGAAGCCGAAGGAGCCGAGGACCGGCCGGTCCGCCGGCAGCCCGAAGCGGGCGCGCAGGGCCCGTCCCGCCTCCGCGTCCGCCGCCGGCGGCAGGGGGATGCCCATCGGCACCGCCCGCACCCGGATCGCCGGGTCCTCCTCGC
>DASPJI010000331.1:0-3165 GCA_035628695.1 Thermoanaerobaculia bacterium
GTACGCTGCCGGGGATGAGGCGCCGCTGGCGTTGAAGCAGGCTCCGGTGGCGCCTCCCGAGCCCGAGGCCGCCGTCCAGACCGAAGACCTGTCCGAGGCTCGGCAGGAGGAGCCGCGGAGCACGGCGCCGAATCCCACCGCTGGCGGGGCTCCCGATTCTCCGCAGCCCCTGGCGGCCCAGCAGGAGCAGCCGCAGCATGAGACGGAGACGGAATCCCTGCCCGTCCACAGGGAAGCCGGCGCGGCCCCTCCTGCCAGACAGCGCCTGGACCGGAAGGCCGGCGAGCTGCCCGGTTCCTCCGCGCCGCTGCCGGCGGCCCCGGCGCCAGCCCCGCCGCCTCCGCCAGCGGCGGCGGAGGCGGCGGCTCCCCAGGGGTTCGTGGCCTTCGAGGAGATCACCGTCACCGGGGTCGCCAGCGAGGCGCGGTCCTCGTCCACGGGCTCCAGCGCCGGCCTCCGCCGGTCCGCCGACGGCTTCGTCTTCACCGAGAGGGCACCGCTGTCGCCCTTCGGGCTGGACGTGGGCACCGCCTCCTACGAGACGGCCCGCCATTCTCTCGGCGAGGGCGAGCTGCCGGGCCCCGGCTCGGTGCGGGTGGAGGAGTGGGTGAACTACTTCCACTACGGTGACCGAGCGCCGTTGCGCACCGACTTCAACGTCACCGCCGAGGGCGCTCCCTCCCCGTTCACCCCGGGAGCGCAGTACCGGTTGGTGCGCTTCAACATCCGCGGCCGGGAGGTGGACCCCCGGAACCGCGTGATCGCCAGGGAGGCCTGGGCGCAGGTGGAGTGGAACGCGACCATGGTGGAGCGCTACCGGCTTCTCGGCTTCGAGAACGGCGGCAGCGCCGGCCCGAGGCGTGGCCTGCAGAGCGCGGGCGACGAGATCGAGGCCGGCCACTCGGTGACCGCGCTCTACGAGATCAAGCTGCAGCCCGGCATCGAGGAGGAGGCGGACCGCCGTCTCGCCAGCCTGCGCCTGCGCTGGCGCTCGCCCGAGACGGGACGGGTCTCCGAGACCGAGACGCCCCTGATGGGCTTCCATATCGCCACCGGCTGGGAGGCCGCGTCGCCGGCCCTGCGCCTCGCGGCCGTGGTCGCCGAGATGGCCGAGATCCTCGCCGGCTCTCCCGCGGCCAGGGAGGGCAGCCTCGACACGGTCTTCCAGGAGGCTCAGCGGATCGGCGGCCGGTTCCCCGGTGACGCCGAGGTGGCCGAATTCGTCAGCCTGGCGGGCAAGGCGGCGCGGCTCAAGGGGAGGGCGGCGGAGGAGCCCCGGTAGCCCCCTCCAACGTCCCCTGCGCCTCTTCCAGCCGCGCCTTGAGCACGTCGATCTCGCGTTCGAGCTGCTCGACGCGCAGGCGCAGGCCCTCGCCGTCTCCCGATGGGCCGGCGGCGGCGTTGCCGCGGATCCTCTCGATGACCTGGCCGGCGCGCAAGCGGAGCTCGGGATCGGGGTCGGTCCGGCCGGTGCGCTCCAGGGCGGGGATGGCCTCCGCGTCTCCCAGCTCCATCAGGGCCCGGAGGGCCTCTTCGCGCATCCGGCTGTCGCGCTCGGCGAGGATCCCCTCCAGGGTGCGGCGGACCCGGGCCCGCAGCTCCGGGTCCTGGCGGCGCGCGGCGATCCGGGCGAGGGCGGTGACCGCCTCGTCCCGGCTCTCGGCGGGGGCGCCGTAGGCGGCCAGGCGGAACGCGTGGTCCACGACGGCGGGGGAGTCCAGCTCCGCCAGCGCCTCGATCGCCGCGGCCCGCACGTCCTCCTGGTGGCTCTCCTGGGAGAGGGCCCGGACCAGCCAGGGGGTCACCTCCCGCGCCGCGTCGCGGCGCCTCCCCAGCGCCGTGGCCGCCGCCGCCCGCGCCTTGTAGCTGTCGTCCCCCTCCAGGGCGCGGCGGAGCAACGGCAGCGACTCCCGGTCCCGCGGGAAGTTTCCCAGAGACGCGAGCACCATGGTCCTGACCCGGCTGTCGCGGTCGCCGGCTCCGGCCTCCAGAGCCTGGCGCGCCGCCTCCGTCCCGGCCTGGCCCAGGGCCTCGGCGGCGACCTGCCGCGCCCCATGGAACGGGTCCTGGCGCAGCGCCTTCGCCAGGGCCTCGACCGCCGGCGCGTCCGCCAGCTCTCCCAGGGCGCGCAACGCCTCCAGACGGGCGGGCGTCTCGGCGGCGCCCGCCGCTGCCGAGAGCTGGGCCACCCACTCCGCCGTCGGCTTGTCGAAGTCGACGGCCGCGAGGACCCAGTCCCGCGGATCGAAGACCACGGTCCGCGGCCGGGCCGGGCTGTGGAGATAGATCTCCTGCTCCGCCCGGGCGAGGATCTGCACCGTCTGGATCTCCAGGCCACCGTCTCCGACGTCGCCGGCCAGCCCGATCTCGACCGGGAAGGAGAAGAGGCCGGTCTCGCCGGTGACCTCCTGGGTCTGCCGCACCTCCAGGCGCACCAGCTCGCGGTCCGCCTGGTAGTCCCAGCGGACCTCGAGCTCCGGATGACCGGCGCCGTAGACGTATTGATCGAACAGCGGCCCCAGGGTGACGCCCGTCGACTTTTCCAGGACGCTCTGGAAGTCGGAGGTCTTCACGGTCTGCAGGGCGAAGCGGTCGAGATAGGCGCGGATCCCCTTCCACCACCCCTCTTCACCGAGGAGCCCGTGGATCATGCGCATCACCAGCGCCCCCTTCTCATAGGAGTGGCGGTCGAACAGGGTGATGGGATCGGGGTAGCGGTCGGTGACGATGGGGCGCCTGTACCGGCGGGCGTCCTCCCGCAGGTAGGCCTGGCGGATGGTTTCCAGCTCCACGGCGGCCTCCTCCGCGCCGCCGGCATGCCCCAGGTAGAGGACGGTGAGGTAGTCGGCCATCCCCTCGTTGAGCCAGAGGTGCGACCAGTCCTCGCAGGTGACGAGGTCGCCGAACCACTGGTGCGCCAGCTCGTGGGCCACCAGCGAGTCGCTCCGCGAGTCGTTGTGGGCCCGCTCGTCGTGCAGGGTGCGGAGCGTCTGGGTGGTGGCGGTGATGTTCTCCATGCCGCCCCAGGTGAAGTCCGCCACGGCGGTCTGGGCGTACTTGGCGTAGGGGTACGGCCGGCCGGTGACGGTGGAGAAGTACTCCATCATCTCGGGGGTCTTGCCGAAGGAGCGGCGCGCCCGGTCGGCCCAGCGCGGCGGCACGTAG
>DASPJI010000332.1:0-11292 GCA_035628695.1 Thermoanaerobaculia bacterium
CCGGTCGGAGGCCGGCCCGATGAGCTTTGTCCTGGCCCTCCTCGTGGCTCTGGTGATCGCTTGGCTGGCGGCGAGCTACGGGGCGCTGCGGGCGGCCCGTGACGAGCCGTCACTCGAAGCTGCGGGGCGAGGGGCGGAGGAGCTGCGGAGGGCGATGTGAGCCAGAGCGAGATCGAGTTTGCCTACGAGCTGTCCCCGATCCAGAAGGGGATGCTGTTCCACAGCGCGTATGCCTCCGGCTCGGGCGTCTACGTCGTCCAGATCAGCCTGCGGCTGACCGGCAAGCTCGATATCGGCGCCTTCGAGCGGGCGTGGCGGCACGTGATGGACCGTCACGACATCCTGCGCGCCGGCTTCTACTGGGAGGACCTGGAGAAGCCGGTGCAGGTGGTCTATCGCGACGTCCCCCTGGAGATCGAGCGCGCGTCCCTGCGCAGCTTCGACCCGGGGGAGCAGCGCGTCCGGCTGCAGCGCTTCATGGATGAAGAGCGGGAGCACGGCTTCGCGCTCGACGAGCCGCCCCTGATGCGGCTGGCGCTGTTCGAGCTGGACGAGGGGGTCCACCACTTCGTCTGGAGCCAGCACCACCTGCTGACGGACGGCTGGTCCCAGGGGCTGGTCCTCAAGGAGCTGTTCGTCTGCTACGCGGCGTTCGCCGGCGGCCGGGAGCCGTCGCTGGGCCGGGCGCGCCCCTTCCGCGACTACATCGCCTGGCTCCAGCGGCAGGACCTCGCCAGGGCCGAAGCCGCCTGGCGGCGGAGCCTCGCGGGGTTCTCCGCCCCCACCTTCCTGGCGCAGGGGGGCGAGCGCGAGGCGGACGAGGTCGAGTTCCAGGATTCGCGGCGGCGCGGGCTGCGGCTTCCCGCCGAGGCCACCGCCGCCCTGCGCGAGGTGGCGCGGCGCCACCGGCTGACGCTGAACACGCTGGTGCAGGCGGCCTGGGCGATCGTGCTGGGCCGCCTGACCGGCACGCGGGACGTGGTCTTCGGCGCCACCGGCGCGGGCCGGCCGACCGACCTGCCGGGCGTCGAGTCCATCGCCGGCCCCTTCATCAATACCCTGCCGGTGCGGGTGACGATGGCGGCGGACAGCGGCCTCGTCTCCTGGCTGGCCAGGCTGCAGGAGCAGCAGGTCGAGCTGCGCCTCTACGAATACGCTCCGCTCTACGAGGTCCAGAAGTGGAGCGAGGTGCCGCCGGGCGTGGCGCTGTTCGACAACATCCTGGTCTTCGAGAACTACCCCTTCGACCAGGCGCTCACCGATCTCCTGCCGGACCTCGCGATCTCGCAGGTGGTGGCGAACGAGCTGACGAACTACCCGCTGAACGTGGTGGTCTTCGCCGACGCCGAGCTGGCGCTCGACATCCTCTACGACAGCGGCCGCTTCGAAACCGTGGCCGTGGTCCGCATGCTCGAGCACCTCTCGGCCCTGCTGCGGACCTTTGCAACCGGTTCCGACATGAAGGTGTGGCAGTTGCCGCTGCTGCTCGCGGGCGAGCGCCACCAGATCCTGGCGGAGTGGAACGACACGGCGGAGGGCTGGCCCGCGGAGGCCTCTCTCCACGGCCTGTTCGAGCGGCAGGTGGAGCAGTCGCCCGACGCGGTGGCCGCCTGGTTCGAGGAGGCGGGGATCAGCTATGCCGAGCTGGACCGCCGGGCGGACCGTCTCGCCCGGCATCTCGCCCGAGCCGACCGGGGGATCTACGTGGCGCTCTGCATGGAGCGCTCGGCCGAGATGCTCATCGCCCTCCTCGGCATCCTCAAGGCGGGGCTGGCGTACGCCCCGCTCGAGCCCGCCTGGCCGGCGGACCGCAAGCGGTGGATCCTGGACTCGCTGAACGTCCGCTGCGCCGTGACCGGCACCTCGCAGCTCCGGGCGATGCACGACCTGCAGTGGCAGCTCCCGGCGCTCGCCGAGCTGATCGTCCTCGATGCCGGGGACCGCCGTCCGCCGGCCGAGCCCGTGGTGGCCGACGCGGTGCGCCGGCTCTGGGACCACGTGGCGGAGCGCGCGGTGGACCGTGTCAGCGCCGGCGGCTTCGTCAGCAGCTACACCGGCCGGCCCTTCTCCGAGGCCGAAGTGAACGAGTACCGCGACCGGGTGGTCTCCCTGGCGTCGCCCTGGATCCGGCCGGACGCCCGGGTGCTGGAGATCGGCTGCGGCTCCGGTCTGATCCTCTTCGAGCTCGCCCCCCGGGTCGGCCGCTACGTCGGCCTCGACCCGTCCGGGCTGACGCAGGAGCGCAACCGCCGCGAGGCCGCTGCGCGCGGGCTCGCCAACGTGGAGCTCCCCACCGCTTTCGCCCATGAGCTGGAAGCGGCCGGTGAGGGTCCGTTCGACCTGGTGATCCTCGCCAGCACGGTGCACTTCTTCCCGGGCCCGTTCTATCTCGAGCGGGTCCTGGCCGCCGCCTTCGAGCGCCTCGCCCCGGGTGGCGCCGTGCTGCTGGCTGACGTGCCCGACCTGCGCCGCCGCGAGGAGTATCGCGCCTCTCTTGACGCTTTCCGTGCCGCCCACCGCGGTGAGGAGGGGCTGCGCACCCGCTCCCGGATCGACGATCTGTACCTGGACGAGGACTTCTTCAGCGATCTGGCGGCCGGGTTGCCCGCCGCCGCAGAGGTCCTCCATCGCCGGCAGGGCTTCGACAACGAGCTGCGCTTCCGGTATGACGTGCTGCTGCGGCGGCCGGCGGCGCCCACGCCGCGGCCGGCGCAGCGTCACAAGGAGGTGCGGACGCTTTGGCACCTGGACGGCCCCGGCGCCCCCGCCAGGGTGCCGGCCCTCCCGCCCGTCTCTGCCGACGCCCTGGCCTACGTCATCTTCACTTCGGGCTCCACCGGTACGCCCAAGGGGGTCGTGGTGCGCCACCGGCCCGCCGTCAATCTGGTGGACTGGGTCAACCGCACGTTCGAGGTCGGGCCACGTGACCGAGTCCTGTTCGTGACCTCCCCCTGCTTCGACCTGTCGGTCTACGACGTCTTCGGCCTGCTGGCGGCCGGCGGCTCGCTGCGGATCGCCAGCGACTCTGACCTCAGGAACCCGGAGCGTCTGGTGCGGTGGCTGGTGGAGGACGGCGTCACCTTCTGGGACTCGGCGCCAGCGGCCCTGCAGCAGCTCGTCCCCTTCCTGCCGCAGGGGAGCGGAGGGGGCAGGGGCCTGCGTCTGGTCTTCCTGAGCGGCGACTGGATCCCCCTCCCCCTGCCGGAGAGTATGAGCGCGAGCTTCCCGGCAGCTCGGGTGATCGGCCTGGGCGGCGCCACCGAGGCGACGATCTGGTCCAACTACTTCCCCGTGGTTGCGCTGGATCCCCGCTGGACCAGCATCCCCTACGGCAGGCCCATCAACAACGCCGTCTACTACGTGCTCGACTCCGGGCTCGAGCCCTGTCCGGTGGGTGTGGCCGGCGACCTGTACATCGGCGGCGAGTGCCTGGCCTCCGGCTATGCCGGCGATCCGGCGCTGACCGCCTCCAAGTTCCTGCCCGATCCGTGGAGCGTCCTGCCGGGAGGCCGGCGCTACCGCACCGGTGACTTGGCGCGCTTCTTCGCCGACGGCAACATCGAGTTCCTCGGGCGCGCCGACCACCAGGTCAAGATCCGCGGCTACCGCATCGAGCTGGGGGAGATCGAGACGGTGCTGGCGAGCCATCCGGCGATACGGGAGTCGGTCGTCGCCGTCCGCGAGGACACGCCGGGGGCCCGCCGTCTGGTGGCCTACGTTGTGGGCTCTGATGCCGCGGAAGGCGAGCTGCGCGCTTTCCTGCACGAGAAGCTGCCCGACTACATGGTGCCGGCGGCCTACGTGGTCCTGGATGCCATGCCGGTGACGGCCAACGGCAAGCTCGATCGCAAGGCCCTGCCGGCGCCGCAGAAGGCGGGGTCGGAGGGTGACGGGGCAGGCCCGCGGACGGCGGCCGAGGTCACCTTGGCGGAGATCTGGTCACAGGTGCTGGGGGTCGAGCGCGTCGGGGTCCGCGACAACTTCTTCGAGCTGGGCGGTGACTCCATCCTGGCGATCCAGATCGTCTTCCGCGCGCGGCAGGAGGGGTTGTGGCTCGATCCCAAGGACCTCTTCCGGCACCAGACCCTGGGCGACCTGGCCGCCGCCGCGGGGGCGGCACGGGCGGAGTCCGCGGACGAGGAGGATGGTGGGGATATCCCTCTGTTGCCGATCCAGCGCTGGTTCCTCGAGCTCGGCCTCCGCGACGCGCATCACTTCAATCACGCGGTGCTCCTCCAGCCGCGGGAGGAGCTGGCCCCCGCCCTCCTCGCCGGTGCGCTGGACACCATTGCCGCCCATCACGTAGCCCTGCGCGTCCGCTTCCTGCCCGGAGAGGGGGGGCAGTGGCGCCAGACGGTGGAGGGGGCGTCGTCGGTTCTGGCATTCCTGGACCTCTCCGCGCTGCCGGCCGCTCTGCGGCCGGCAGCGCTGGAAGCGGCGGCCGCCCACCTCCAGCCGAGCCTCGACCTGGAGCGCGGCCCGGTGTGGCGGGCGGTGCTGTTCTCGCTCGGGGAGGGCGGACAGCGGCTGCTGCTGCTGCTCCATCACCTCATCGTGGACGGGGTCTCCTGGCGCATCCTGCTGGAGGATCTCGACCTGGCCTACCGGACGCTGGCACGGGAACGGCGGCCGGTGCTGCCGCCGGTGGCCACCTCGCTGCGCGGCTGGGCAACGCGTCTCGTCGTGCACGCCCGTTCAGCGGCCGTGGCGCAGGAGGCGAGCTACTGGTTGTCGGGCGCCCGCGCCGCGGTCCTGCCGCTGCCGCTCGACTGGCCGGAGGGGGACAACCTGGTGGCCTCGGCCCGCACGGTATTCGCGGAGCTGGACGAGGACGAGACCCACGCGCTCCTGCACGAGGTGCCGGCCGTTTACCACACGCGGATCAACGACGTGCTGCTGACCGCGCTGGCGCAGGCCTTTGCGGACTGGACCGGTGAGTCGCGCCTGCTGGTGGACCTGGAGGGGCACGGCCGGGTGGACCTGTTCGAGGGTGTGGACACGTCGCGCACGATGGGGTGGCTCACGTCCCTGTTCCCGGTGCTCCTGGAGGTCTCCGGCCGCGATCCGGGGGAGCGGCTCAAGGCGATCAAGGAGCAGTTGCGGTCGGTGCCCGGAGAGGGGATCGGCCATGGCCTGCTGCGCTATCTGGGGGACAAGGGGACGGCGGACCTCCTGCGCGACATGCCCATCGCCGACGTGAGCTTCAACTATCTGGGCCAGTTGGATCGGGTGCTGGCGGACTCCTCCCTGTTCGCCCCGGCCACGGAGACGGCAGGGCCGGCGCGGAGCCCATACCAGGCGCGCCACCACCTGTTGGAGATCAACGGCGGGGTGTCCGGTGGGCGTCTGCGCATGGGCTGGACCTACAGCGTGAGCCTCCACGATTCCTATACCGTCGAGTCTCTGGCAGAGCGCTTCCTTGCCTCGTTGCGGGAGCTGATCGAGCACTGCCGTTTGGAGGAGGCCGGGGGCTTCACGCCGTCGGACTTCCCGGAGGCGCGCGCCAGCCAGAAGGAACTCGACAAGCTGATGGCCCAGATCGACAAGCGAGGCCCGGGAGCGGTGGCGCCCCCGAGCCGCTGAGACCTGCCGTCGCGAGGCCGTCATGAGTCGCAAGGACGTCGAGCTCGTCTACGAGCTGTCCCCCGTTCAGCAGGGGATGCTCTTCCAGACCGTCTATGCCCCAGGCTCGGGCGTCTACGTCATACAACTGAGCCTGCGTCTTACGGGCAGGCTGCATCTCGCCGCCTTCGAGCGGGCGTGGCGCCAGGTCGTCGCCCGGCACGCCATCCTGCGCACCGCCTTCTATTGGGAGGACCTCGAGAAGCCGCTGCAGGTCGTCTACCGGCAGGTGGACGTGAGGCTGACGCGGCAATCGTGGCGCGGGCTTGGCGCGGACGAGCAGCGCGACCGGCTCGCGCGCTACCTGGAGGCCGACCGGGAGCGCGGGTTCGATCTTGCCCAGCCGCCCCTGATGCGGCTGGCGCTGTTCGACCTCGGAGATGGGGCGCACCAGTTCGTCTGGAGTCATCACCACCTGTTGAGCGACGGCTGGTCCCAGGGCCTTCTCCTGCGCGAGCTGTTCACCCTCTACGCGGCACTTGCGGACGGCCAGGATCCGGCTCTCGGCGAGCCGCGGCCCTATCGCGATTACATCGGATGGCTCCAGCGGCAGGACCTGAGGGAGGCGGAGGTCTTCTGGCGCCGCAACCTCGCGGGGCTCTCCCAACCCACCCTCCTGGCGGACGGCGACACTCGTCAGGCGGCGGCAGCGGACTACCGCAGCTCCCGGGGCCGCGGCTTCCTGCTTGGCCGGGAGGAGACCGCGGCTCTCCGCGACATGGCGCGACGCCGGCGGCTGACGCTGAACACGGTGGTTCAGGGCGCCTGGGGGCTCCTGCTGGCGCGCTCGCTTGGGGCCCGCGAGGCGGTCTTCGGGAGCACGGTGGCGGGCCGACCGGCGGACCTTCCGGGAGCGGACTCCATCATCGGCCCCTTCATCAACACGCTGCCGGTGCGGGTGGCTGTGGCGCCGGAACACCGGCTCGTGCCCTGGCTGACCGGGCTCCAGGAGCGGCAACTCGAGCTCCGCCGCCATGACTACGTGCCCCTTTACCAGGTGCAGAGGTGGAGCGAGCTGCCCGCGGGCACTCCGCTGTTCGACAGCTTCCTGGCATTCGAGAACTACCCCATCGACTCGACTCTCGGCGCGCTGCTTCCAGGGCTCGACTTCTCCGAGGCGAGGACCAACGACCTGACGGACTATCCGCTCGCCCTGGTAGTCCTGCCAGGAAACGAGCTGTCGTTCGAGAGCCGCTACGACGCGAGCCGCCTGGAAGACGCCACCGTAGCCCGCCTGCTCGAGCGCCTCGCGGGGCTCCTGCGTAGCCTCCCGGCCGCCTCGGGGGTGACCCTGGGGGAGCTGCCGCTGCTGCTGCCGGCGGAGCGGCACCAGGTTCTGCGCGAGTGGAACGACGCGGCGACCGCGCTGGCGTCGGCCGGTCCGGGCCGCTGTCTGCACGAGCTGGTCTGGGCCCGGGCCGCGGCAGCGCCGGATACGCTCGCCGTGGAGTGCGAGGGCCGGACGCTGAGCTATAGCGAGCTGGAGCGGCGGTCCCGTCAGCTGGCGAGCCACCTCGCCGGCCTGGGTGCCCGGCCGGATTCCAGGGTGGGCGTGCTCCTCGAGCGCTCGCCGGAGATGGTCGTCGCGCTACTCGGCGTGTTGGAGGCCGGGGCGGCCTACGTGCCGCTGGACCCGGTGCATCCGGCCGAGCGGCTGGCCTACCTGGCCGGTGACTCCGGCGTGTCGCTGCTGCTCGCGCCGGGCGCGGTACCCGAGGGGCTGCGCGGCGGCGGTTTTGCGATCCTGGAGGCGGAGTCCTGGGATGGGGTGGCGGGGGGCTCTGAGGAGCCGGCGCGCGGGCCCTGGCCGGAATCCCTGGCCTATGTCATCTACACCTCGGGATCGACCGGCGAGCCCAAGGGGGTGGGAGTCTCCCATGAGGTGACCGCCGCGCACATGGGGGTGGCCGCGCGGGCCTACGGCATCGGCCCGCGCGACCGGATCCTGCAGTTCTCCTCGTTCGCGTTCGACGCCGGGTTGGAGCAGGTCTTCACCGCCCTCACGCAAGGCGCGACGCTGGTGCTGCGCGGCGAGCAGGCCTGGGATACGGCGGACCTCACCGAGCGCCTTGCGAGGCTGGAGGTGACCGTTGCCAATTTTCCCAGCTCGTACTGGGAGCGGTGGACGGCGGTGTTGCCGGCGGGCAACGGAAGCGGTCCGGAGCCGCCCCTGCGGCTGATGATCGCCGGCGGCGAGGCGATGCTCCCCGAGTGGGCCGAGCGCTGGCAGGTCTCGCGGTTCGGCGCCGTCCGCCTGCTCAACGCCTATGGACCGACGGAGGCATCCGTCACCGCGGCCTTCGAAAAAGTGACCTGGACGTCCGCCTCCCGCGCCGCCGTACCCATCGGCCGGTGCGTCGCTGGGCGCGCTGCCTACGTCCTCGACGAGGGGCTCGAGCCCGTTCCCCCTGGAGCTCCGGGTGAGCTGTGCCTGGGCGGTCCGCTCCTCGCCCGCGGCTATCTCGGCCGTCCTGGCCCGACCGCCGCGGCTTTCGTGCCCGATCCCTTCGCCGCAACCTCCGGAGCCCGGCTCTACCGCACCGGCGATCGGGTGCGGGCACTGCCGGATGGACGTCTGGAGTTCCTCGGGCGCGTCGACCGCCAAGTCAAGGTGCGCGGCTTCCGTGTCGAGCCCGGCGAGATCGAAGCCGCCCTCGAGCGCCATTCCGGTGTGCGCGAGGCCGCTGTGGACCTGCGGGGCGATCTGCCCGGCGGCTCGGCGCTGGTGGCGTACGTGGCCGCGTCCGTCTCTGCGACCGATCTCCGCAGCTTCCTCTCGGACAACCTCCCGGCACCCCTGGTTCCGGGACACTTCGTGATTCTCGACGAGCTGCCGCGGACACCGGGAGCCAAGGTCGACCGGCATGCCCTGTCGCGTCTGGAGGTCCGGCCGGACGGCCAGCTCGCTGACGGAGCCGATGCCGCGGCCCTCCATCCGCCTCGCAATCCGGTCGAGGCTCTGCTCGCCGGAATCTGGCAGAGCGTCCTGGGGATCCCATCCGTCGGCATCCATGACGACTTCCTGGCGCTGGGCGGCCACTCCCTGCTGGCCATGCAGCTGCTGTCACGGGTGCGCGAGACGTTCCGGATCGATCTGCCGCTCGCGTCGCTATTCGAAGCGCCGACGATCTCTGGCCAAGCCGAGCTCGTGGAGCAGCGCCTGCGGACCGGAACGGGCCTCGCTCAGCCGCCGCTCGTCCCGATGCCGCGGCAGGGAGACCTGCCGTTGTCGTTCGCCCAGCAGCGGCTCTGGTTCCTGGAGCAGCTCCAACCGGGCGGCGCTGCCTACAACCTCCCCACGGCCGTGCGCCTGACGGGAGACCTCCCGGTGCCGTTGCTGGCGCGGATCTTCGCCGAGATCGTGCGCCGGCACGAGTCGCTACGGACCGTGTTCGTGGCAGAGGAGGACGGCCGGGAAGATCCGGCGCAGAGGATCGCTCCGCCACAGGACGTCGATCTGCCGGTCGTGGAGCTGGCGGGCCTGGCGGAGGCGGATCGGGAGGCCGAGGCGCGCCGGCTGGCCGGAGAGGAGGCTTGGCGACCGTTCGACCTCGCGACCGGGCCGCTGCTGCGGTTGACGCTGCTGCGCTTGGCCGCGCGCGAGCACGTGCTGCTGATGACCATGCACCACATCGTCTCGGATGGCTGGTCCGCGGGTGTGCTGCTGCGTGAGATCGCGGCACTGTTCGAGGCTTTTTCGGCGGGCCGTCCTTCGCCGCTGCCCGAGCTGCCGGTTCAGTACGCCGATTTCGCCTCCTGGCAGAGGAGCTGGCTGCAGGGGGAGGTGCTGGAGAGCCAGCTCTCCTACTGGCGGCACCAGCTCGCCGGGGCTCCGCGAGTGCTCGATCTGCCGCTGGACCGTCCTCGCCCGGCGGTGCAGAGCCAGCAGGGCGTTTGGTGGCCGGTGGCCCTCTCTCCGGAATTGTCGGAGCGGGTGCGCCAGCTCTGCCGCGGCACCGGAATGACGCCGTTCATGGCGCTGATGGCGGGCTGGGCGCTGCTGCTGGGCCGCCACGCGGGCCAGCAGGAGGTGCTGGTCGGTACTCCGATCGCGGGACGCAATCGCCGTGAGATCGAGGGGCTGATCGGCTACTTCGTCAACACCCTGGTGCTGAGGACCGACTTGGCGGGCAATCCGATCTTTGGTGAGCTGCTGGAAAGGGTTCGGGAGGCCTCTCTGGGCGCCTACACGCACCAGGACGTGCCGTTCGAGCGGCTGGTTGAGGAGCTGGTGCCGGATCGCGACCTGTCCCGCTCGCCGCTGTTCCAGGTGATGCTCGTCTTGCAGAACGACGGTGGCCCGGGACTGTCGTTGCCGGGGCTCACGCTCTCGCCGGTGCCCCTGCGAGGGCAGGTGGCGAAGTTCGACCTGACGTTGACTCTCCAGGAGGAGGAGCGGTTCCGGGGTGGGCTCGAGTACGACACGAGTCTGTTCGACGGCAGCACCGTAACGCGGCTGTGGGCTCGCTTCGAGAATCTGCTGGAGGGGGCAGTCCACGCGCCCGACCGGCCCCTCGGGGACCTCCCGCTCCTCTCCGTGGCCGAACGCCATCAGGCGCTGGTCGAATGGAACGACACCCGGCGTCCTGCAGGAGACCTCGGGCGACTGCCTCTGGCCCACGAGCTCATCGCCATCCAGGCCCGCCGCTCGCCGCACGCGCTGGCGGTGATCGCGGGCGACCGGCGGCTGAGCTATGGGGATCTCGACGCGCAGGCGAACCGGCTGGCGTGGGAGCTGGTAGGGCGCGGCGTCGGGCCCGACGTGGCGGTAGCCCTGTTTCTGGAGCGCTCCGCCGAGCTGGTCATCGGCCTGCTCGCCATCCTCAAGGCCGGAGGGGCCTTCGTTCCCCTCGACCCGGGGCATGCCGGAGAGCGGCTCGCCTTCACCCTGAGCGACTCGGGCGCGGCTCTCGTCCTCACCCGGCGGGCTCTCCTGGCTTCATTGCCTGCCCTCCCTGGCGTGATGCCGCTGCTGCTCGACGAGCCTCCCCAGGTGCCTACAGTCAATGGTGAGCCGGTCAGCCCCCCTGGAGGCGCCAAGTCAGAGAACCTGGCCTATGTCCTGTACACCTCCGGCTCGACGGGCAGGCCGAAGGGGGTGATGGTGCCGCACCAGGGGCTGGCCAACTACCTGGCCTGGTGTCTCCAGGCGTACCCCCTGGCCGAGGGCTCGGGCGCGCCGGTCCATTCTTCGGTGGCGTTCGATCTGACCATCACCAGTCTCCTCGCACCGCTTGCCGGGGGAAAGAGCGTCCGCCTGCTGCCCGAATCGCCAGGGGGCGAGGCCTTGACCGAAGCGTTCGCGGAGGCGGCGGTCGGCGGCGAGCGGTACAGCCTGATCAAGATCACGCCGGCGCATCTGGAGCTGCTGTCCACTCAGCTCCGGGATGTGACTGCGGCCGGTGGCGGTGCCGCTTGTCTGGTGATTGGCGGCGAGGCGCTCACCGGAGCCGCGCTGTCGTTCTGGCAGGCGCACGCTCCCAGGACCCGGCTGATCAACGAGTACGGGCCGACGGAGACCGTCGTCGGCTGCTCCGTCTATGAGGTGCCTCTCGGAGTCCCCTTCGCCAACGCTGTCCCCATCGGACGGCCGATCGCCGATACCCGGATCTATCTGCTGGAGCCCGGCATGGAGCCGACGCTCCCCGGGTCGCGGGGAGAGCTGTTCAT
>DASPJI010000333.1:0-5979 GCA_035628695.1 Thermoanaerobaculia bacterium
GGAGGAAGGCGACGGTCGGCGGCATCCCCTCGGCGAGGCCGCGGGGGTGCCAGTCCAGCTCGGTCCGGGCGCGGGAGTCGTCGAACGCCCAGTGGCGCTCGAGGCTGCCGAGCTGCTCGGTGGAGAACGGCGGCCGGCGCCCGCGCATCCGGAAGAGCGGCCCGCTCGCCTTGAGCCCGACGCGGGCGAGACCTACCGGCAGGCTGAGGCGGGGGGGCTTCACGCCGCCGAGGGCGCAGACCCGCTCGACCAGCTCGCGCAGGGTGACGATCTCCCCCGCCAGCAGGTAGTCCCGGCCCACCGGCGCCCGCTCGATCACCCGCAGCATGCCGTCGACCACATCCTCCAGATAGACCCAGCAGGATTTGCGGTCCGCCCCCACGAGGGCGGGAAAGCGGCCGCGGAGCAGCGCGCGGAGCAGGGCGTTGGCCCCCTCCTTCTTGCCCGGCGGACCGTAGACCAGGCTGGGGTAGACGGTGTTGACCGCGAGGCCGCGCCGCCCCCACTCACGGATCGCACGCTCGCCCGAGTGCTTGGTGGCGCTGTAGAGGGTGGGGAACGGCTGGAGGGGCGGGCTGGTCTCGGTGGCGGCGGAGCCGTCCTCCGGGCTCCCCCCGAAATAGGCGATCGAGGAGACGGACAGGAACCGCGGCACCCCCAACTTGTAGGCCAGGGAGGCCACGTTCTCGCTCCCCTGGACGTTGGCCTCGCGCATCCGCTCCGGCGGCGCGTCGGGATCGAGCACCGCGGCGGCGTGGATCACCCAGTCGGCGCCGGACATCCCCTCGCGCAGGGAGTAGCGGTCGCCGATGTCCCCGGTGAACGTCGTCACCCCGAGCTCGTGGAGAGGCTCCACCCTGCTGGTCGCCCGCACCACCACCCGGACCTCGTGCCCCCCCTCCACCAGGCGCTGAGCCAGGGTCCTGCCGATGTAGCCCGTCGCTCCGGTCACGAAGATCCGCATGGCGCGGATTCTAGCGGAGATCCCGGGGAGATCCCGGAAGCGCCATCCAAAAAATCGGATCGGCTCCATCCGGAAATTTGAAGATCCCGGAAGAGCCGGGAATCTGGGGCTGGGGGCTGGTGTTATCCAATGCGTGGGCGGGTCTCGGGAGTTGAGCCCGCCCCGGAGTCCAAACTCCGACAACTCCTTCAGCTCCCTCTCCTCCCCCCGCACCGTCTCCCTCCACGGTGCGGGGCTTTTTATTGGCTAAAGGTCGAACGTCGCCACCACCGGCGCGTGGTCGCTGGTACCGACGTCGGCGAGGACGCGGGAGGCGGTGGCGCGCTCGGCCACCGGGCGGCTGGCCAGGATGTAGTCGATGCGCCAGCCGATGTTGCGTTGCCGCATGTTCCTCCAGGGGGCCCACCAGGTGAACAGGCCGTCGTTGTCGGGATCGAGGTGGCGGCCGACGTCCACCAGGTCCTCGGCGAGGATGGCCTCGAACAGCTCCCGCTCCTCGGGCCGCTGGCCGATGAGCCCCGGCTTCCTCTCCTTGGGATGGAGGTCCTGGTCGGTCCGCGCCACGTTCAGGTCGCCGCAGATCACCAGGCGCCGCCCCTCGGCCCGCATGGCGGCGGCGTACTCGCGCAGCGACTCCAGGAACCGCATCTTGGCGGCGAAGTCCTTGCCGCCGTTGGGCACGTAGACCGAGGCCACCACCAGGTCGCCAATCTCTGCCGTGACGATGCGCGTCTCGTGGTCGAAGGCCGGATGGGAGTACCGGGGCGGCTCGGGAGAGAGGCCGTCGCGGACGTTGAGGCTGACCCCCGAATAGCCGCCGGCGCCGTGCCAGTAGCACGAGTACCCCTCCAGGCCGCACAGCGTCTCCGAGAGCTGGGAGGGGGACGCCTTGATCTCCTGCAGACAGATGATGTCGGGCCGGTCGCGGCCGACCCACTCGAGGAACTGCGCCTCGCGGGCGCGGATGCCGTTGACGTTCCAGGTGGCGATGGTCACAGACATGCGCGGATCATAGCCCGGTTCCCTCCCGGCGTGCCGCGGGTGGCGGGGAGGGGCGAATGATCTTCACCAGATCACGGTGACTTCACGCGCGGCCGCAATGAGAGAGTCGGGGGTCAGGATCGGTATCCCGTGGATCTGGGCCGTCGCCATGATGATCCGGTCACAGGGATCCGAGTGAGGAGCGTCCACCTCGGGAGCCAGGCCGGCGACTTCAGAGGTAACGGGCAGCTCGGTCAGCGGATAGGCACTGAGAGCCCGCAGAAACCACTGCCGGGGAGGCAGCGGCAGCTGGAGTTTCCCCTTGCGATGCTTGATCGAGATTTCAAATGCCGAGATCGCGGAGACATAGAGGGTGAGATCCGGCTGGAGCAAGAGCTCCCGTGCCGGGCCGGAGAGCCGCGCGGGATCTCCTACCCACCAGAGAAGGACACAGGTGTCCAGGAGGAAGCGCAGCGCCTACTCCTCGGGCCAGTCCTCGGCATCAAGGGGTAGAGAGGGGTCCTCGTGGAAGATGATCTTTCCCAGGAGAGGGTGAGGTTCCAAAGACCGGATGCCTGCTTCCCTCGCGCCCGATCGTCGCTCAGCGACCGACGCAAGGACGATCACCTCGGCCGGGCCCTGCGGGAAGTCCTCCGGCAGATGGATCTCGATCTGATGGTCCGGCGGGACGTTGACCTTGAGCTTGTGAGCGTGCATCGGCATCACCTGTCCGTCCCTGAAGCATACGCCTCCGCCCTCGAGAGCGCCACACGCACAGCCATTGCCGAGGGCGGCCGGGACCGCTAAGCTCGCGGCAGCATGAGCTCTCTCCGGTCCGCCCTCCGCGCGGCTTCCGTGGCCCTGGCGGCCGCCTGTCTGGCGGCGCCCGCCTTTTCGGCTCCCGTTCCCCGCCGGGAACGCGAGGCGCTGATCGACTTCTATCGCGCCACCGGCGGCGACGCCTGGGGCCGCCGCGACCGCTGGCTGGGCGCTCCGGGAACCGAGTGCTCCTGGTATGGCGTGTCCTGTGACGCCTCCGGCTCCGTGGCCAGCCTGGTGCTGAACACCAACGGCCTGACCGGCGGCGTGCCCGCGTCGATCGCGGGCCTGGAAAACGTCCGCACCCTGGTCCTGCGGGAGAACCGGCTGGCCTCGCTGCCGGCGGACCTCGGCCGGTTGCAGCGCCTGGCCTCGCTCGACGTCGAGGCCAACGCGCTCCGCGGGCTGCCGCCGGAGCTGGGCCAGCTCCAGGGCCTGCGCTTCCTCCGGCTCTCCCGCAACCCCCTGGGCGCGCTCCCGGGGGAGACCCTGGGCGCCCTCTCCTCGCTCGAGAGTCTCTACGCCGACGGGACCGGTCTCTCCGAGCTGCCCGCCGAGATCGGCCGCCTCGAGAAGCTCCGCTTCCTGAGCCTCCGCGACAACGGGCTGACCGCCCTGCCGGCGGAGACCGGGAGCCTCCGGGAGCTGCTCCTCCTCGACCTGGTGAACAACCGGCTGGAGACTCTGGGACCCGAGATCGGCCGCCTCGTCGCGCTGACCACCCTCGTCGCCGACGGCAACCTCCTCGAGGCGCTGCCGCCGGAAATCTGGCGCCTCCCGGCGCTGACGAGCCTGTCGCTGCCGGGCAACCGGCTCTCCAGCCTGCCGCCGCTGCCGCCTGAAACCACGCCGGAGCCCGCCCTCCTCTATCTCGACCTCTCCGGCAACCGGTTCACCACCTTCCCGGCCGACGTGGGCCGTCTCCGGTCGCTGACCACCCTGCGTCTGGCGGACAACCAGATCGCCGAGGTCTCCGGCATCCTCGGCGACCTCCCCGCCATCGAGCGGCTGGACCTCTCGCGCAACCTCCTCACCGCGGTGCCTGCCGGCTTGGTGCGTCTCGGCACCCTGGAGAGCCTGCTGCTCGCGGGCAACCGGATCTCAGCCGTGCCGGCGGAGCTGGCGGCGCTCGGCCAGCTCTTCTCCCTGGACCTGTCGGACAACCGGATCGCGGCGCTGCCGCCGGAGCTGTCACGGATGGCGGCGCTCCGCTGGCTGCTTCTGCCGGACAACCTGCTGGCGGACCTGCCTGCGGAGCTGGGCGGCCTCGGGCTCGAGTTCCTCGACCTGGCGGGCAATCACCTCGAGACCCTGCCGGCGGCGGTCCTCGGCATGGCGAGCCTGGAGATCCTGAACCTGTCATCCAACCGGATCTGGGGGGACATCCCGCGCGAGTTGGCGGGGCTCGAGCGGCTGGAGCTGCTCTACCTCTCCGGCAACCCGCTGACCCCGGGCCCGATCCCCGACTGGCTGCGGGGCCTGCCGTTGCGCGGCCTCGGCCTGCGCGCCACCAACCGCACCGGGGAGATCCCCGCCTGGCTCGGGGACAGCCGGCTCGAGTCGCTGGACCTCGGCCAGAACCCCTTCGATCCGGCGCCGGTCCCCGACTCCCTGCGCCGGCTCACCACCCTGCGGTCGCTCTGGCTGGACCACACCCTCCGCCTGGGGGCCATCCCCGCCATCCAGGAATGGCTCGGCGCGCGGGACCTCGTCCACCTGTCGCTGGCGAGCAACCCGTTCACCCCCGGCCCGATCCCGGACCTGTCGGGGAGCCGCAACCTCTTCCTCCTCGACCTGGGGGAGACGAACCGGACGGGCTCCCTGCCGGAGTGGCTGGCCGGCGCCCGCTCGCTGGGCTACCTGCTGCTCGAGCGCAACCGGCTGGAGGGGGGGATCCCCGAGTCCTGGGGCGCGCTGACCAGCCTGCGGACGCTCTGGCTGCGCTCGAACCGCCTCACCGGCCAGGTCCCCGCCGCCCTCACCGCCCTGGGGCTGCTGGAGGAGAGGGCCGGCCTCGACCTGCGCTGGAACTCCCTGCGGCAGAGCGAGCCGGGAACCCTGGCCTTCCTGAACGCCAAGCAGGCCGGCCGGGTGGACTTCCGCGACACCCAGACCCTCACCCCCCGCGGCGTGGCGGCGCGCTCCCTGGGACCGGACAGCGTGCTCCTCACCTGGGATCCCATCCGCTACCGGGCGGACGAGGGCTACTACGCCGTCTTCAAGGCGACCGCGCCGGAGGGGCCCTACACCCTCGCCGGACGGACGGCCAGCAAGCACGACACCGCGCTGGAGGTCATCGGCCTCACCCCCCGCACCGTCTACTGGTTCATTGTGAGGGCGGTCACCGAGCCCCACGCCGAGAACGCCAACCGCGTCGTCAGCCCCCCGACGCCGCCCGTCCGGGCGCGGACGTTCCCTTAGGGCTCTCGCACGGAGCCATCTCCCCTCCCCACGAGAGCGCCCTCCCCCGCCGGGAGGGCAGCTCCAGCGTCAGCCTGTGGGAAGCGTCCTGCGTGGCGACATGGATGGCCCGGTACCCGACCTTGGGCCGGCTCGCCTCCGCCTGCTGAAGGATCTCGACGATGGCCGGGATGAAAATCCCTTCGGGTGACAGGCCGCTGCCCTGGGCCCGGAGCTCCCAGGACGAAAAGCAGTCGTCCCCCGAGCAGCTCTCGACACAGCCGACCTGGACGCTGTCGCTGCCGCTGAACCAGTGGCTCCATCTCGTTCCCCGAGGGTCCGTGGATTGCCCGGCCGGGCGTCCAGCTACCGCGACCGCTTCGCCCAGGCTCATCCCTGGCCGCAGCTTGCCGAAGACCGACAGCTGGGCGACCTCGGACAGCTCCACCCCCTCGTCCAGCCGGATCCAGATCTCCTGACGCCACGGGCCGGGGAACCAGCCGGTGTACGAGCTGATCCGGGCCGTGGCGAGCGGAGGGGCCACGTCCAGCTCCGCCTCCTCGGATGAGCCACAGGCGGCGAGGGTCAGGAGGGCGGCGGACAGGGTGAGGCGACGGAGAAGGAGGGGAGCCATGGTGTCAGAACTCTAGCGCGGTTCCAGCGGGTTCACTCCGCGGCACGCTCGGCCCACTCCGCGACACTCTATAGACTATGCCAGCCATGAATTTCCATGAAGACTGCATCGTCATCGACGGACACACCGATGTCCCCATGCGGTTGTGGGAGGAGCCGGCGGACCTGTCTCAGCGGCTGAC
>DASPJI010000334.1:0-3412 GCA_035628695.1 Thermoanaerobaculia bacterium
CGGCCTCCGGCGCCAGCCGCTCCAGGAACCAGAGCGACCGCTGGCCGAAGGAGACCGGCTGGTCCCCTTCCCGCGGCAGGGGCCGCAACGGCGGCATCTCCTCGAGAGGGGCGCCGGCCTCCAGCCGCTCCGCCAGCTCTCCAAGGCTCGCCCCCTGGAGCAGATCGGCCAGCGGCAGCTCCACGCCCAGCGCCGCCTCGGCCTGCCCCTTGAGCTCCACCGCCGACAGCGAGTCCAGCCCCAGACCCGTCAGGGGACGGTCCAGCGCCACCGCCTCGGGCGCCATCCCGAGCAGCCGCGCCGCAGCCGCCCGCAGCCAGGGGAGGGGGCTTCCTCCCCCTGGGAGGGGTCGGGTTGGAGCAGGGGGAGGACCGACGTGGGGGTGGCCCCCGTCAAGGTTCCCTTCTCTGAGGCGGCCCCCATCCTGTCCTTCCCCCTGTCCCAACCCGCCCCCTCCCAGGGGAAAGGGACCCTCCGCCAGAAGGTTGGCCGGGAGTGAGGGGACCGCGCTCCGCCCTACCACCGGCAGCTCACCGTCCAGGTAGGCTGCTCGACACGCGCTCCGCCGCACCTTGCCGCTGGAGGTCTTGGGGACTCCGCCCGGACGCACCAGCACCACCTCCCAGACCTGCACCTCGTGCTCCGCCGCCACCGCCTGACGGATCGCCTCGGCCACTTCCGAGACATCCCCCCGGAGGCGGCGCTCCACCTCCTGCACCAGGACCAGCCGCTCCTCCCCTTCCACCTCCACCGCGAACGCCGCCCCCGACCCGGCGCGCAGGTCCGGATGGCTCGACTCCGCCGTCAGCTCGAGGTCCTGAGGGTAGTGATTGCGCCCGCGGATGATCACCAGGTCCTTGAGCCGGCCGGTGACGTACAGCTCGCCGTCCGCCACGAATCCCAGGTCGCCGGTGCGCAGGAAGGGGCCGTCCAATGTCTCGGGGGGGCTCGGCGGCCCGGTCAGCACCGCCCCGAAGTCCCGCCCTGTAGCCTCGGCATTGCGCCAGTATCCGCGGGCGACGCTCGGGCCGGCGATCCAAATCTCCCCTACCCGGCCCGGCGGGCACTCCAGCTCCGTCTCCGGCTCCACCACGACCACCCGCTGATCCTCCCAGGGGCCGCCACAGCTCACCAGCCGCCGCGCCTCCTCATCCCTCCCTGCCATCACCTCGTGGCGCTCCAGCGCGGCCGGGTCCACCGCCAGCACTCGCGGCGCCTTGCCCGGGGCTCCCCCGGTGACGAACAACGTCGCCTCCGCCAGGCCGTAGCAGGGATAGAACGCTTCGCGCCGGAAGCCGCACGGGCCGAACGCCTCGGCGAAGCGCGCCAGCGTCGCCTCCCGCACCGGCTCCGCGCCGTTGAACGCCACCCGCCAGCTCGACAGGTCCAGCCGCGAGCGCTCCTCCGGGCCGACCTTCCTCACACACAGCTCGTAGGCGAAGTTCGGACCGCCACTGGTCGTCGCCCGGTAGCGGCTGATCGCCTCCAGCCAGCGCGCGGGCCTCTGCAGGAACGCCACCGGCGCCATCAGCACGCAGGTGGCCCCGGCGTGGACCGGCTGCAGGACGTTCCCGATCAGCCCCATGTCGTGGTACAGCGGCAGCCAGCCCACCACGACGGAGTCCTCGTCCTGGGCAAAGGCCTCGCCGATCATCCGCTCGTTGTGCAGCAGGTTGGCGTGGGTGACCATCACCCCCTTCGGAGTGGCGGTCGAGCCCGAGGTGTACTGGAGGAAGGCCACCGCGTCCGGCGACGGCTCGGGCAGGTCCAGCCCCCCCTCCACCGGCAGCGTGTCGGTGGCGATCCACTCCATCTCCGCCAGCTCGTCCGACCGCGCCTCCAGCCCACCGAGGATGGCCGAGGTGGTCAGCGCCGCTTTCGGCTCGGCGTCGCAGGCGATGGCGCGCAGCCGGGTCTGGGCACGGTCCCGCGCCCGGGGAGGGTAGGCGGGCACCGCCACCACGCCGGCATGGAGGCAGCCGAAGAAGGCGGCGATGAACTCCAGGCCGGGGGGGTAGAGCAGCAGCGCCCGCTCCCCGGGTCCCAGGATCTGCCGCAGGCGCGCCGCGATGGCGCGGGCCCGCCGGTCCAGCTCGGCATAGGTGAGCCGCTCGGCCTCCACCTCGCCGTCGGCGAGGAAGGCGAAGGCCACCCGCTCCGGCCGCTCGGCGGCACGGAAACGCAGCAGCCCGGCCACCGTCGCCGGCCTCACCTCGGACCATACTGCGGGCTCGGTCACTGGCTCATTCCCCCCTCCAGGGAAAGAGAACGACAGAGAGCCTCCGAGCCCCTCGCCGGGAGGGGAAGAGAGGTGCGCAGAGAGAGGCGAAGCGGATGTACTTCATTGATTTTTCAGGGTTTGCGTCTACGTCTTCGGCCGCCTACCAGAGCCGGCCCTATTATGCACGGTGCAGGGGCGGGCTCCAGGCGAGCCGCCCCCCTCTGAGGTAAAGAAAGCGTAAATCATTCGGGCCGGGTTCGTCTACGGGCCCGCGCTTCGTTGAGCTGCGCCAGCGACTCGCGCCGTGTCTGCGTGCGGGTGCGGGCCTGCTCCGCCCCCCCCTCCCGTTGCGGCGCGTCCCCGGCGAGCGCCCGCGCCAGGGCGTCGATGGTGGTGTGCCGGAACAGCTCCATGATCGGCAGCTTCCGCTCCAGCTCCTGCTCCAGGCGGCCGTGGAGCTTGATGACGACCAGCGAGTTGCCCCCGAGCTCGAACAGGTTGTCGTGCACCCCGACCTGTTGCAGGCCCAGCACCTCCCGCCAGATCGCGGCGATGGTCCGCTCCAGCTCGTTGCGCGGCGCCGTGTAGCCGCTCCCGCCCCCCTCCGGCAACGGTGGCGGCGGCAAGGCCTTGCGGTCGACCTTGCCGTTGCCGGTCAAGGGCAGGCTCTGCAGTGCTACAAAGGCCGACGGCACCATGTACTCGGGGAGCGACTGCTGGAGGGAGGAGCGGAGCTCCTGCGGCGTGGGCGCCGGCTCACGGTCCGGCACCACATACCCGACCAGGCGGCGGATCCCCGGCGCGTCCTCGCGCACCGTCACCACCGCCGCCCGGACCCCGGGCTGCCGGGCCACCACCGCCTCGATCTCCTCGAGCTCGATGCGGAAGCCGCGGAGCTTCACCTGCTCGTCGCGGCGGCCGAGGAACTCGATCAGGCCGTTGGCGCGGAAACGTCCCAGGTCCCCCGTCCGGTAGAGCCGCTCGCCAAAGCCTCCCTCCGGGTCCGGCACGAACCGCTCCGCCGTCAGGTCCGGCCGTCCCACGTAGCCGCGCGCCACCCCGGGACCGCCGGCGCACAACTCGCCGGGGACGCCGATGGGCACCGGCCGCAGCTCCCGGTCCAGCACCAGCACCCGGGTATTGCCCACCGGCCGGCCGATGGAGACCGGCGTCCCCACCTCCTCCGGCCGG
>DASPJI010000335.1:0-2185 GCA_035628695.1 Thermoanaerobaculia bacterium
GTGGCCGGCGAGCTGTGGATCGGCGGCGCCGGCGTGGCGCGCGGCTACCTGGGGCGGCCGGACCTCACCGCCGAGCGCTTCCTGCCGGACCCCTACGCGGAGGACATGGACGAGCCGGGGAGCCGCCTCTACCGGACGGGAGACCTGGCCCGGTATCTCCCGGGAGGTCGGATGGAGGTCCTCGGCCGCGTCGATCACCAGATCAAGCTGCGCGGCTTCCGCATCGAGCCGGGGGAGATCGAGGCCGCCCTGACGGCGTTGCCGGAGGTGCGCGAGGCGGCTGTGGTGGTACGGGAGGACTCGCCCGGCGACCGCCGGCTGGTCGCCTACGTGGCCGGCGACCTGGAACCGGGGACGGCCGAGGAGCTGCGCCGCTCCTTGCGCGAGCGGCTGCCGGAGCACATGGTGCCGGCCGCGCTCGTGACGCTCACCGCGCTCCCCCTCACGCCCAACGGCAAGGTGGACCGCCGGGCACTCTTGGCGACGGCGGCGCCCGAATGGCGGAGCCCGGCGGGCCACCGGGCGCCGCGCACCCAGGTGGAAGAGGTCCTCGCGGGGACCTGGGCCGAGCTGCTCGGTCTGGAGCGCGTCGGCGCGGGCGACCATTTCTTCAATCTGGGCGGCCACTCGCTGCTGGCGACCCAGGCGATGTCGCGCCTGCGGAGCGCTTTCGGCATCGAGATGCCGCTGCGCGAGCTTTTCGAGGCCCCGCGGCTGGCGGACTTCGCGGCGCGGGTGGAGGAGGCGCTGCGGGCGGGCGCCGGCCGGTCCACGCCGCCTCTGGTTCCCATCGCCCGCCCGGCGGCGGCCGGACCGTTCCCCCTCTCCTTCGCGCAGCAGCGGCTCTGGCTCGCGGCCCAGCTCGAGACGGACGGCGCGCTCTACAACATCCCGGTGGCGCTGCGGGTGGCGGGCCCGCTCCGCGCCGAGGTGCTGGGGCGCTGCCTGGCGGAGATCGTCCGCCGTCACGAGGTCCTGCGCACCGTCTTCACCGCGCCCAAGGGCTCACCGGCGCAGTGGATCCAGCCGTCCGTCCAGCCGAGCCTGCCGGTGGTCGACCTGTCGGCCCTGCCGGAATGGGAGCGCGAGCCCGAGGCCGTCGCCCTGGCCCGCGAGGAGGCGTCCCGCCCGTTCGACCTCACTGACCTCACCGAGCGCCATCGGGGCCCGCTGCTCCGCGGCCTCCTGTTGCGGCTGGCGGCGGACGATCACGTCGTGGCTCTGACGGTGCACCACATCGCCGGCGACGGCTGGTCCATGGGCGTTCTGGTCCGCGAGGTCACGGCCCTCTACGCGGCGTTCGCCGCCGGTCTCCCCTCGCCCCTGCCGGAGCTGCCGGTCCAGTACGTCGACTTCGCCGTCTGGCAGCGGAGCTGGCTGGAGGGCGAGGTTCTGGACGGCCAGCTCGACTACTGGCGGCACCGGCTCGCCGGCCTCGCCCCGGCGGAGCTCCCGGCCGACCGCCCGCGGCCGCCGGCGCGCAGCGGCAGGGGCGCCACCCTGCCCGTGACGCTGCCGCGCGACCTGGCGGAGGCCCTGCGCGCGCTGGGGCGGCAGGAGGACGCGACACTCTTCATGGTCCTGCTCGCCGGCTTCTCGGTCCTCGTGCACCGCCATTCGGCGAACGACCGGCCGGTCTTCGGCACCGACATCGCCAACCGCCGGCAGGCCGAGCTCGAGGGCCTCATCGGCCTGTTCGTCAACCAGCTCGTGCTGAGCGTCGACCTCGCGGGCGACCCTACCTTCCGCGAGCTCCTGCGGCGGGTGCGCCGCGACACCCTGGAAGCCTACACGCACCAGGACGCCCCCTTCGAGCGGCTGGTGGAGCTGCTGCGGCCGGATCGCGACGTGAGCCGCACGCCGCTGTTCCAGCTCAAGCTGGTGCTCCAGAACGCCCCGTTCTCCGCGCAGAGCCTGCCCGACCTCGGAGTGGCTCCCCTCGAGGTCCCCGGACAGACCGCGAAGTTCGACCTGCTGCTCAATCTGATGGAGACGGGGGCCGGCATCGGCGGCCACGCGGAGTACAGCACCGACCTGTTCGAAGCGGCGACGGTCGCCCGTTGGCTCGGGGGCTTCGCTCTCGTCCTGCGGACCGCGGCCGAGCGCCCGGACGCCCACCTGCACGAGATCGAAGCGGTGCTCGCCCGCCAGGAGGCCCTGGAGGAGGAGCGGCGGGAGCAGGAGA
>DASPJI010000336.1:0-5198 GCA_035628695.1 Thermoanaerobaculia bacterium
CCACGCATGACGACACTCTCTTCCATCCTCACGACCACCTCCGACCGGGGGATTGGCCGTGTCCGGGAGGCGGTTCTACGGTGACCCAGCTCGCCGCAGGCCGCTCCTTGCTTTTTATCGTTCATCGCAGGCGCCGGTCCACCTCGTGGACCGCACTTCCACAGACAAAGGAGGCCTTTCATGCCGATTCATGACGAGCTGAAGGATGAGCTTCTCCAGACGGACGAGGAATTCCGCCGCTTGTATGACGAGCACAAGGACTTTGAGCGGCGGCTGGCCGAGATCAATCAGAAGTCCCTCCTCGACCAGGACGACGAAATCGAAGAGAAGAAGATCAAGCTCCACAAGCTGGCCCTCAAGGACCGGATGGAGAGCATCCTGCGCAACCACCGCGAGGCCCGGGTCTCGGCCTGAGCCGCGACCGGACGCCACGATTCGAGCCCGACGCCCATGACGTTCGCCAAAGAGGGTTGGCCCTTCGTCCTGCCGTTCGCCTTTCTGGCGGCGCTGTTCTTTTTCCTGGGCCGGCCCGGTTGGGGCGTGGCCATGCTCGTGCTGGGGTTCCTGGTCCTCCTCTTCTTCCGTGACCCGGCCCGGAGCTACGAGGGTGAGGTCGGCGTGGTGCTCGCCCCCGCCGACGGCCTGATCACCCGGATCGACGAGATCGAGGACCCCGAGCTCGGCCCCGGCCGCTTCCATCGCATCGTGACGTTCCTCTCCGTCTTTGACATCCACGTCCAGCGCGTGCCGGCGGCGGGCGAAGTGGTCGTCTCCCGCTACGCCGTCGGCCGCAAGGTGGCCGCCTTCCGCGAGGACGCCGGCGACGTCAACGAGAAGCACCTGAGCGTGATCCGGCGTCCCAACGGCGACCTCGTCGGCGTCCGCCAGATCGCGGGCCTGCTGGCGCGCCGCGTGGTCTGCTATCTGAAGGAAGGGGACCAGGTGCACCGGGGGCAGTCCATGGGGCTGATCAAGTTCAGCTCGCGGGTGGACCTCCTGGTGCCGGCGAGCTATAAGCTGCTGGTCGAGAAGGGGCAGCGGCTCCAGAACGGCAAGACGCCGGTCGCCGAACCGGGGGATCCGCGATGACGGTGAAGGACGCCCCGCGGCCGCGCATTCGCCCGGTCCGGCGCGGCGCCTACATGCTGCCGAGCCTGTTCACCATCGGCAACATCCTGCTGGGGTTCTACGCCGTCGTCCTGGGGCTGCGCGCGACGGGGGCCGTACCGGGCGCCCTGCTGCCGCATGACGTCTTCGGCACGGCAGCGCTGCTCGTCTTCGGTGCCGCCATCCTCGACTCGCTGGACGGGCGCATCGCGCGGATGACCGGCACGGAAAGCGATTTCGGCAAGGAGTACGACTCCCTGGCCGACGTCTTCACCTTCGGCGCGGTCCCCGCCCTGCTCACCTATCTGTGGGGGCTCTCCGAGCTGGGCCGCGCCGGCTGGCTGGTCCCGTTCTTCTTCCTGGTCTGCACCGCCACCCGTCTGGCCCGCTTCAACGTGCAGACCAAGGTGGTGGACGCCCGGTACTTCGTCGGCCTGCCCACGCCGGCCGCCGCCGGGACGGTCTGCTCCATCCTCTTCTTCGCCCCCTACGCGGAGTGGCGGAGCTGGATGCTGGTCTTCACCCTGATCGCCATGGCGCTGATCGGCGCCCTGATGGTCTCCACCATCCGCTATCACAGCTTCAAGAAGCTGGACCTGCGGAAGCGCTGGAGCTACCGGGTGTTCGTGATCATCGCCGCGGTGATCCTGGTCATCGTCTTCGAGCCGCGGGCCACGTTCCTGGCGATCGCGGTCACCTACACCCTCTCGGGGCCGGCGGGTTATCTCTGGGGCCGCCTGCGCCGCCGTCCCGGCGACGCGGACACCATGCCTCCGCCGCTGCCGCCCGATGCCGGGGGCCCGGGACCCCATCTGCCATGAGCGCTATCGCCATCTTCCATCCGACGACGCTGCTCGGCAAGGAGCTGCGCGAGACCCTCGGCCGGCAGGCCAAGTCCTGGCAGGACATCCGCCTGCTCTCGACCCGTGAGGACGAGGTCGGTACCCTGACCGAGGCCGCCGGCGCCGCCGCCCTGGTGAAGGGCTTCGAGCCGGAGGAGCTCCAGGGGGTCGCCACCGCCTTCTTCTGCGGCCCGATCGCCTGGAACCGCCCGGTTCTCCAGGCCTTGCCGGCGGACGCCCTGGCGCTGATCCTCTCCTTCGATGCCACGATCGAGGACGGCCGGCCGGTGGTCTCCGGGGTCAACGACGAAGCGGCCCAGCCTGGATCGCCGCTGCTCTCGCCTCACCCGGCGGTGGTGCTCCTCGCCCACCTGCTCCACCCTCTGGTCCCCCTGGGATTGGAACGGACGGTGGCCACGGTGGTCCAGCCGGCCTCGATGGAAGGGGACGCGGGCATCGAGGAGGTTTTCGAGCAGACCCGCCAGATCGTTGCCATGATCTCGCGCACCCCGACGCCGGTCTTCGGCGCCCAGCTCTCGTTCAACTTGCTGCCGGTACCCCTGCCCGCCGATCCCGTGTCGGCCCAGCTCGACGCCGTGCTCCCCGGAGCGCCGCCGGTCTCCCTCCAACTCGTCCAGGGCGGGATCTTCCATGGCATCTCGGCGAGCGTCTACGTCCGCTTGCGGGAGGGCCTCGACGCCAAGGCGCTGCGCAAGGCCCTCGCCGGCCATCCGGTGCTGGAGACGGCCGACGACCCGAAGCACCTCGGCCCCATCGACTCCGCCGCCAGCGACAAGGTGCTGGTGGGCTCCGTCCGCAAGTCCAACGACGGCGGCTTCTGGCTCTGGGCCGTGATGGACAACCTCACCCGCGGCGGAGCGCTGAACGCCCTCGAGATCGCGGCCTCGGCGACAGGCTGACGGCGGGCTAGCCTCCGCCGCTCCCCCTCTCCCTCGTCCCCCTGAGGGGATCCCCTTCTATCTTTCGTTCCTTTTCTTGTCCGCGCGGCGTGCCGGCCGCGCTCCCGAGTCGAGACGACCCTGGAAGCCGGCAGCCGATATCCCACCTCCTGCCCCACCACCCTCGCCCACCCCCGAGGGCCCCGAGGCGAACGCTTCGGGGCCCTCTTCCTAGGGGCTGGAACCTTCTCGCTCCACGCTCCGTAAGGGTCCCAGAGGGAGACGACGGTCCTTCCCCGTTCCGGCTCTCTGGAGGGTGCCATCATGAGTTCGATCTTTCAGCCGCTCCGCTCCACCGTGCGCGGCCTTCTCAAGACCCCGGGGTTCACCGCGGTCGCGATCTTCACCCTGGCGGTGGGGATCGGCGCCAACTCGGCCCTGTTCACCGTTGTCAACTCCGTGCTCCTCGAGCCGCTCCCCTACCCGCAGCCGGAGCGCCTCGTGGGCGTCTGGTCCACCGCGCCGGGGCTCGGCATGGACAAGTTCGAGCAGTCGGACGCGGCCTACATCCTGTTCCGTAAGGAGACCCGGACGCTAGAGGAGTTGGCGCTCTATCGCGCGGACACCGCGGCGCTGACCGGCGGCGACCGAACCGAGCAGCTCCCCATCGCCCGCGCCACCGCCTCGCTGTTCGAGGTGCTCCAGGCCCAGCCGGTCGCCGGGCGGGCGCTCCAGGAGGCGGACGAGAGGCACGGCGCCGAGCCCGTCGCCCTGCTCTCCCACGGCCTCTGGCAGCGCCGCTTCCAAGGGGCGGAGTCGGCCATCGGCTCGCTCCTCCGGCTCGACGGCGTGGCACATCGCGTGGTGGGGGTCATGCCCCAGGGCTTCCACTTCCCGGAGGCCGAGACCGAGCTCTGGATCCCGGTCGAGATCGACGCCGCGCGCGCCAGCACCGGCGACTTCAACTACCAAGCGGTGGGACGCCTGCGCCCCGGCGCCTCGACGGAGGCCGTCGCCAAGGAGCTCTCCGCCCTGATCCCGCGCCTCCCCGAGGAGTTCGCCGACAGCGACCTCCAGCCCGCCATGATCGAGCAGGCCAAGTTCGGGACCGTCGTCAGCCCGTTGCGGGACGACCTCGTGGGCGAGGTCGAGCGGACCCTCTGGCTGCTCCTCGGGAGCGTCGGCTCCATCCTCCTCATCGCCTGCGCCAACGTCGCCAACCTGTTCCTGGTGCGGGCCGAGTCGCGCCAGCGCGAGGTGGCGGTGCGCACCGCCCTCGGCGCCACGCGCGGTGTGATCGCCCGGGTGTTCCTCTCCGAGAGCCTCGCCCTCGCCCTGGCCGGCGGAGCGCTGGGGCTCCTGCTGGCCATGGCGGGGACCCGCGTCCTGGTGAGCCTGCGGCCCGAAGGGCTCCCCCGGCTGGAGGAGATCGGCGTTGACGGAAGCGTGGTCGCCTTCACCGTGCTCCTGGCCCTCCTCTCGGGCCTCCTTTTCGGGGGCATCGCGGTGCTCCGCTACGGCGCGCCAGCCCTGGTGCCTGCCCTGAAGGAGGGAGGCAGAGGGGGCACTGCGGGCCGCGGGCGGCATCGCGCGCGGATCTCCCTGGTGGCCGCGCAGGTGGCACTGGCCCTGGTGCTCCTCGTGGGATCCGGCCTGATGGTAAAGAGCTTCTGGCGGCTGCACGGCGTCGATCCCGGAGTCGAGCCGCAGGGTGTCCTCACCGCCTACATGTCGATCCCCCAATCCGAGTACCCGGACGGCGCCTCCGTCGCCCGCTTCGTCCAGCAGCTCCTGGAGCGGGTGCAGGCGGTCCCCGGCGTCGTCTCGGCGGGCACGGTGACGGTGCTCCCCCTGAACGAAGGCGGCTCGAACAGCGGCCACAGCATCGAGGACCATCCGGTGCCCCCGGGCGCCGTGCCCCACATCCTCCCCACCCGCTACGTCAGCCCCGGCTACTTCGAAACCATGGGCATCCCCCTGCTCTCCGGCAGGACGTTCGACCGTATCGATCCGGCGCGGACGTCGGACGGCGTGGTCATCAGCCAGGCCCTGGCGGAGCGGTTCTGGCCGGGCAAGAGCCCCCTGGGCCGGCGCCTGTACCCCGGTCTCCCCGACGGAGACGTGAAGTGGTTCACCATCATCGGCGTGGTGGGGAGCGTGCGCGAGGAGGGGCTGCACGAGAAGCCGGCCGAGAGCCTCTACTACTCCATACGGCCCCTGGACCTCGGCCGCGGCGAGGGGGGCATCCCCCGCTCCTTCCGGCTGGTGGTGCGCGGCCGGGTGGACCCCGCCACCCTGGCCGGGCCGGTGCGCGAGGCCCTCTGGTCCATTGACCGCAACGTGCCGCTGG
>DASPJI010000337.1:0-5124 GCA_035628695.1 Thermoanaerobaculia bacterium
TGAGCTTCACCGAGCTCATCCGCAAGGCCTCTGAGATCGCCCGTCACGTCTTGGACTCTCCCCGAGCCCGCAGCAAACAGGCCCCCCAAGCTGTCCAGGCTGCTTTTCAGCTTGGAGGGTTAAGTTAGCGCCTATGCCCCCCGGCCCCCTCTCCCATCTCCCACCTTCCCCCGCCGGGAGAGGGGGAGAAAAACATCCGGCCGCAGGGGGCGGTGGTGCCTCCCCCCCTGGGCGGTCGGGCGGTAGGGAGTGGGGGAGGTCAGGAGGGGGGTTCTGCAACGCCGCGCTCCTCCCCCACCCTCGTGCCTGCGCCGCTTCGCGGCTGAATGGCGTGGCTCCGCCAGAATCCATCCCTCTGAATCGGATCGCATCCGGAGCGCCGAGGCAGCTTCCCGGGACGTCCGGACTCCATCCGATTGGATTGGATACCATCCGGAGCGTTCGGCAGCTTCCCGGGACGTCCGGACTCCATCCCGTTGATGTGGATGAGATCCGGAGCGCTCGGGAAGTGTCCGTCGGGCTCGGGATGAGGTCCGCGGCGTCCGGATGGCATCCCGCCTGCTGTCGAAGCTTCCAACGCGCTGTCGAAGCTTCCGGCCGGCTAGCGAAGCTCCCGACGCGCTGTCAGAGTCTCCGCCGGACCGTTGCAAGCTTCGACGGGCTGCCGGAGTCTCCGACGAGCTGTTGGAAGCTTCCGGCGGGTTACCGGAGCTTCCGGCGCGCCGTCAGAGTTTCCAACGGGCCGTCGGAGCCTCCGACGAGCTGTCCTACTCTCCGGCACGCCGCCGAACGCTCCGACGAGTTGTGGAAGCTTCCGGCGCGCTGTCGGAGTCTTCGACGGGCTGTCGGAATCTCCGGCGCGCCGCCGGAAGCTCCGCCAAGAGAAAAGCGCCTCCCCCGCGACGGCGGAGAAGGCGCTGCGTCCTTTTCTATAGATAGGCGGGCCGCGCGAGGCGGCGGCCGTCACGGCGGGGGCGGGGAGGCACCACCGCCCCTACACCACCACCCCTGTTCCGGCGTCCGTGATGGTCCGTGACGGTCCGTGTTGGTCCGTGTTGTCCGTGTCCGGGCCTAGTACACCCCTTCCAGCGTCTGGCCGCCGTCGACGATCAGCACCGAGCCGGTGGTGAAGCGCGAGGCGTCGCTCGCCAGGTAGAGGACGGCGCCGGTGAGGTCCTCGGGCTGGCCCAGCCTCCCTTGGGGGATCGTCGCCAGCGCCTTCTCGCGCGCCTCCGGCGACGACCAGAGCACCTCGCTGAACTTGGTCTGGATCAACCCCGGCGCGAGGGCGTTGACCCGGATGTTGTCGGGCGCCAGCTCGGCGGCCAGCGTCTTGGTCAGCATCAGGACCGCGGCCTTGGTCACGCCGTAGACGCCGAGGCCGCTGTGGGGGACGAACCCGGCCACCGAGGCGACGTTGACGATCGAGCCGCCGCCGCGCTCCCGCAGCATCGGCAGGCAGGCCTTGATCACGTGGACGTAGCCCTTGAGGTTGACCTCGATCGTCTTGTCCCAGTGGCTCTCCTCGGCGGCGAGGAGCGGCCCGAAGTGGGGGCTGGTGGCGGCGTTGTTGATCACGATGTCGACGCCGCCGAAGGCCTCCCCGGCCCTCTCGGCCAGGGCGGCCACCTGGTCGGCGCGGCCGGTGTGACAGGCGACGGCCACCGCCCGGGCGCCGTTGGCGTTGAGCAGGTCGGCGATCGGCTGGACGTTCTCGGCCTTGCGGCTGGCCACCACGAGGTCGGCGCCGGCCGCAGCCAGCGCCGTCGCGATCGCCTCGCCGATCCCCCGCGAGGCGCCGGTGACCACCGCCACCTTGCCGCGGAGGTCGAACGGATGCTGAGGTGGAGTTAGCATAGGGGGCCAACGATATCCTACGCGGTACGAAGAGGAGGAGGAGGAGACGATGAAAGGCTCTCGAAGTGCCGGCATGCTCCTGCTGGGAATCTACCTGATCCTGGCCGGGTTGACCTCGCTGCTCGGGCTGTCCTTCAACGGCATGGGCCTGCTCATGGGCATCCTCGCCCTGCTGGCGGGCATCCTGTTGCTGATTGGACGCTGACGGGACGCTGACACCTGACGACCGGCTCCCCATCCGCATGCGCAAGACCTACTTCGTCAAGTACTACGACAAGGGCTCGACGGTCATGGCCGCCGACCAGATCGCCGAAGCCCTGTCGGCGCGCGGCTACGAGAGCCGGTCGATCTACCCGGCGGAGATCCCGGCGGTCCGCGACTCCATCCTGGTGTTCATCAAGACGTCCAAGCTGCCGGACCTGGTGCGCGCCCGGCGGCTGGGCAACAAGACGGTGCTGGACGTCCAGGACACGGTGGTCTTCAAGCGCCGGATTAAGAACCGCTGGCTGTTCGACGGCCTGATCTTCAAGAACGACCGCCAGGTGCGGGACTTCGCGACGCCGCGCCACCTGTCGCGGGTCATTTACCACCAGTGGGACCCGCGCTATGAGCCGAACCGGGTGCCGCCGGGGGAGTTCCGCATCGCCTACCTCGGGCTCGCCCGCTCCTTCTCGCAGTGGGGGCAGTGCCCGGGCCTCGTCTGCTTCGACAAGGACTACTTCCGGCGGGCGCTCGACTTCAACTGCCACTTCTCGGTGCGGGAGACCGAGCGCGAGTTCCTCTACAAGCCGAACTGCAAGGTGTCGACGGCCGCGGGGTGCGACGCCAACCTGGTGACCACCCGCGACATCACCACCCTGGAGCTGCTCGGGCCAGACTATCCGTTCTACGCCGAGGACACGACGGAGAGCCTGACCGCCACCATCCAGCGGGCGCGCGAGAGCCTTGGGGGGCCCGAGTGGCGGCGCGGGCTGGAGATCATGAAGGAGGTCAAGGAGCGGACCTCCATGGACCGGATCATCGACGACTACGTCCGCTACTTCGAGGACCTGGGCTGAAGGGCGAGACCGTGGACCTGAACCTCCCCTATCCGCTGATGACCGTGCCGCTGCTCATCTTCCTGGCGCGGCTGTGCGACGTGCCGCTGGCGACGCTGCGCATCATCCTGCTCTCCCGCGGCCTGCGGCGGGTGGCGCCGCTGGTCGGCTTCTTCGAGGCGCTGGTCTGGCTGCTGGCGATCGGCCAGGTGATGCAGCACCTCGACCGCTGGACCAACTACCTGGCCTACGCCGGGGGGTTCGCGGCCGGCACCTGGGTGGGGATCCTGGTCGAGGGCCGCCTGGCCCTCGGGCTCCTGGCGGTGCGCATCATCACCCAGGAGGACGCCCCCGACCTCATCGAGCGGCTGCGGGCGAAGCACTTCGGCGTCACCGACTTCGCGGCCCGGGGGCTCTCCGGCAACGTGCGGCTGATCTTCACCGTGATTCAGCGCAAGGACCAGGGGCAGGTGCTGGAGATCATTCGCGCCATCCACCCCAAGGCCTTCGTCTCGGTCTCCGACGTGCGCTCGGTCAGCGAGGGGTTCCTGCCCGCCCGGAGCGGCGGCGGGCTGTTCGGGTTCCTGGGGAAGCGGCGCTGATAGACTCGGCCGGCGAGCCCGGTCTGCCCGGCGCAGGCGACTGGCAGGTGGTGGCAGGGAGGGGGGAGCGCACACGAAGGAGCCGAGCAGGGCAGACCGGGCGTGAGACTAGGAGGATGGAGATGGCGGTCGAGATCACGGGCAGGTACGTCGGCAACCTCAAGGTGGAGATGACGCACGGGCCGTCGGGGGCTGTGATCCGCAGCGCCGCGCCGGTGGACAACCAGGGGGACGGCAGCTCCTTCTCCCCCACCGACCTGGCCGCCGCGGCCCTCGGCTCCTGCATGCTGACGCTGATCGCCATCGTCGGCCAGCGCGACGGCCTCGACCTGACCGGCCTCTCCTTCCGGCTGGAGAAGCACATGGCGTCGAACCCCCGCCGCATCGGCTCGATCCCGGTGGTCATCGAGATGCCCGCCGGCCTCACCCCGGAGCAGAGAAAGAAGCTGGAGAACGCCGCCCTCACCTGCCCGGTCCACAAGAGCCTCTCGGAAGAGGTGGAGAAGCCGGTGCGGTTCGTGTACGAGGACGGCTAGGCGACGCTCATCTGCCGTGGCGAGGCGAGGAGGGCGCGCAGGACGTCGGGGTCCACCGGCTTGACCAGGTAGTGGTCGAAGCCGGCCATCTTCCCCCGGTCGCGGTCCTGCTCCCGGCCGTAGCCGGTGATCGCCACCAGCAGCACCCCGTCGTTGCGCGGATCGAGCCGCAGGCGCCGCGCCACCTCGTAGCCGTCGATCCCGGGCAGGCCGATGTCGAGCAGGACCGCCTCCGGCCGGTAGCTCTCCACCAGCGGCAGGACCGCCTCGCCGTCGTGGGCCATGCGGATCTCGTGGCCCGCCATCTCCAGGAAGAGCCCCATGCTCTCGGCCACGTCGAGATTGTCGTCCACCACCAGGATGCGGCGCCCGCCGGACTGGCGGCCCGCCGCCGCGCCGGCCAGCCCGGGGAGCGGGAGCTGCCGGTCCTCCACCACCGGCAGCGTCACCACGAACTCGCTCCCCCGGCCGCTCCCCTCGCTGCGCGCCTCGACCGTCCCGCCGTGCTGCTCCACGAGGCTGCGCACCAGCGCCAGCCCGATGCCGAGGCCGCTCTCGGCGCGGTCGAGGGTGCCGTGGACCTGGGTGAAGAGGTCGAAAACCCGGGGCAGCATCTCGCGCGGGATGCCGATCCCCTCGTCCTTCACCCGCAGGACGACCCGGTCCCCCTGGAGCTCCGCCGAGAGCCGGATGTCGCCCCCCTCCTGCATGTACTTGGCGGCGTTGTTGAGCAGGTTGGCGACCACCTGGGCGAGACGGGTCAGGTCGGCATGGAGGTGGACCGGCTCGGCCGGCAGCGCCAGGGTCAGGGTGTGACGGCGGCTGTCGATCAGCGGCCGGCTCGTCTCCACGGCCTGGGCCACCACCGCGGCGAGGTCGATGTCCTCCCGGTGCAGCTCGATCTTGCCGCGGGTCACCCGGGAGACGTCGAGCAGGTCGTCCACCAGGCGGGAGAGCTGCCGGGTCTGGCGGTGGATCACGTCGCTCGCCCAGCGCGTGCTGGAGTCGCCCGCGCCGGAGAGCCGGAGCACCTCGGTGGCGGCACGGATCGGCGCCAGCGGGTTGCGCAGCTCGTGGCCGAGCATGGCGAGG
>DASPJI010000338.1:0-10226 GCA_035628695.1 Thermoanaerobaculia bacterium
GTCGGGGTTGGCCGCGGCGCTGAGGGTGATGTTGGGGGTGATCCCCCAGCGCAGGGAGACGCCGGGGTCGGTCTCCTCGTCCCCCGCCTCGAGGTCGCCGTCGGGGAAGCGGTCGATGACGTCCGTGCGGCCGGCGGTGAGCGTGGGAGTGATCTCGAGGTTGCGGCCGGGCTCGATGTCCTCGAAACCGGTGACCTTGACGGCCTGGCAGAGGACGCAGGCGAGGCCGCGCGGGATCGGCGAGGCCGACATGCGGTGGCGGACGTTGCGCGGATAGGAGCGGTCGACGTTGAAGCCCCAGGTCTGGGGGCCGGGGGTGCGCGGGAAGCGGATCTGGTCGAGGGGGATCGCCACCTCGACCACGTAGCCCTCATCGGTGATGCGGGCGGCCGAGTCCCAGATCATGTCGTAGGAGAAGTCCTCGAGCTGCTCGTTCTGGCTGAACAGGGCGTCTGCCTGCACGCCGAGCGGGTTGATCCGGAACTGGAAGCCGCGGCGCTCGTCGTTGAACGGGTCGACCATGAGGACCACGTGGTCGTCCTGCGCGAACGTGGTCAGGGTGTCGCGGTCCGCCAGGTGGGCGCGGATGCTCGCCGGATCCGGGTCGTAGGCGCGCCACGCGGCGTACAGGCTGTCGTCGTCATAGGTGACCAGGAAGTCGGTCTTGACCGGTCCTGGCGTGTTGTCCCCCGGGAACCATTCGAACGGAATGTCGAAGACCAGAGCGTCGGCCCAGGCCGGCTCGTCGAGGACGCCGTCGACCTGGATGGGCGAGGCGGCGCGCCGCACCTCGAGCTGGCGGGGAGCCGGGAGCTGGCGCGCCTGCGGCGCCTCCTGCGGGGCCCCCTCCTGGGACAGGCCGGGCAGCGGCAGGGTCAGGATCGTCCACAACGACAGACACAACAGGCGACGGCGGGCCATACGGGGTCTCCTCCGCATCGGAAAAATCAGATTGACGCCTCCAGGGAAGCCGGGGAAGCTTACACGACTCCTACGCAGCCCGCACCCCGGAGTTGCGCTCGTGGCGGCGCCCGTTTCACCTTGTCCCGGAGATGGGGCCGCGGAGCACCTAGACGTCAGAAGGGTAAGAAGCTAGACTGTTAACAAGAGAAAGAGAAAGTCATGGACTGCGTGCGCCTCCTCCCCGGTTTCACCGGCATCCGAGCCTTCCACCGGCCTGCGGACGGACGAACCTCCGTCCAGCGAGAGGTCAGTCGGAAAACATCGGATCTCGGCTGGAATGAACCGGCGAGGCGCGCGGGAGCTGTCGCGCCTTCCTGACGCCCCGACTCCAGAGCCTGACATTTTCAGGCCTTCCGGGGTTGGCGCCCCGGAAGGCCTTTTCACTTCCGCGCGCTTCGCCTCCGATCCATCCCGCTGCCGGGTCCAGAGGAGGACCGAGGCTCGGCCGGAACCGTCCGGCGCCGCGGATGCGGCGCGGAGGGTCCGGCCCCGCGGCTAGCTCAGTCAGGTAGAGCGCCGGGCAAAGGCCCTGGAGAGGGCAGGTTCGAATCCTGCGCCGCGCGACAAGAACCGGGTATCGTCTGGACCATCGCATGTGCCGCCGCCGCACCCCTCCGGCGTCTGCTGGAGGGGACGGCGGTTTTTCTTCGCGCACCTTCCCCGTACAATCCCCCGGTGCCAGAGCAGAGCCACCCACCCTACGTCTGCATCGAAACCGACTCCGAGCTCGCCGCCGTCGCCCGCGCGTGGGCGCAGTCTCCCGCTCTCGGCCTGGACACCGAATTCGTCCGGGAGCGCACCTTCTACCACCGTCTCGGCCTCGTGCAGGTCTCGGACGGCACCACCGCGTGGCTGGTCGATCCGCTGAAGATCGGCGACCTCGGGCCGTTCGTCGAGGTCCTCCGCTCGCCGGGTACGGTCAAGGTCCTCCACTCGGCCAGCGAGGACGTGGAGGTCTTCTACCGCGGCCTCGGCGCCATGCCCGCGCCGCTGTTCGACACCCAGGTGGCGGCGGGCCTCGCCGGCATCGGCCCCTTCCTGAGCTACCAGAAGCTGGTCGCGACCCTGCTGGGGGTCGAGCTGCCCAAGGGGGAGACGCGCACCGACTGGCTCGCCCGGCCGCTATCGGAAGCGCAGCTCGCCTACGCGGCCGAGGACGTGGTCTACCTCCTCCCCCTCTACGACCATCTGCGTCAGGAGCTGTCGCGGCTGGGGCGCCTCGGCTGGGTAGAGGAGGACTCGGCGGCGCTCCTCGACCCCGGCCGCTTCGAGGAGGACTTCGACGCCTCCTACCTGCGGGTCAAAGGGTCCGGCCGGCTCAACCGCCGGCAGCTCGCGGCCCTGCAGGCGCTCTCCGCCTGGCGGGAGCGCGAGGCACGGCGGCGCGACCTGCCGCGCAACTTCGTGCTGCGCGAGGGGTTCCTCCTCGGCCTGGCGACGCGCCTCCCCAAGACCCCGCAGGAGGTGAGGCGGGTGCCGGAGTTCGACGCCAACCAGGCAGGGCGCGACGAGGCGACCTGGCTGGAGATCCTCCATCATGCCCTCGAGCTGCCCGACGCCGAGCTGCCGCCCCGCGTCTCCCACCTCCCCTTCTCGCCCGGGGTCAAGGAGCTGACGAACCGGATCCGCGAGCGGGCGAAGAAGCGGGCCGAGGCGCTCGGGGTCCCGCCGGAGCTCCTGGCCCCCCGCCGTACCCTGGACGCCCTGCTGCGCAAGGCGCTCACCGGGGCCGCCGACCCGCTCCCCCGGGAGCTCGACGGCTGGCGCCGTGAGGCCGTGGGCGAGGACCTCGTCCAGGAGGTCCAGGCGGCCCGGGCCGAGGGGCTGTTGAGGGGCTAGAGGATCGCCGGACGTGGGGGGACGGACCGGCGGCACGTCTTTCCACCACGAAAATCTTTGGCGAAGCCGCCGAGTGCGATAGACTTTGTGTATGACGATCGACGAAGAGGTCCGGCGAGCGACTAAGCTGCTGGAGACCGTCATGCAGGCCGCGGGGTTGACACGCAAAGACTTGGACCAGAAGCTCGGAGCCGGTCCAGGCTATGTCAGCCAGGTGCTCACGGGAAGGATGGAACTTAAGTATCGTCACATATTGGCGATCCTGAGAGCCTTGGACGTCGACCCAGGCGTCTTTTTTCAGACCCTGTATCCGGAAAGCAAGCCCTCCAGCGATGTGGCGATGATGGAAGAATTCCTGAAGCGCTTCCAGAAGCTGGGATTCGGCAGACCACCGGAGCCGGTGCCGCCTCCGCCCAGCGCGAGGTTGGATTCCGGAGAGCTCGAGAAGCTGATCCAGAACGCTGTCCGGGCGGCCCTGTCGGACGAGGGTGGCCCACCGAGAGCGGGGAAGGGCAGGGGCGGGAAGAGGACGAGGACCACCGAGGACGATTGACCTCGGCGGGGCGTGACTGCAGGACCAATTTCCAGCTCAGATCCAATGAGAGAGGGAGGGAGAGGGGGCCGCGGGGCGGAGAAGGAGTGTCTTCGCCCCGCGGAGGTGTACGCGCCCTGATCAGGGCTCGGGGCGAGCCCGGCGCGTCGGCTCGCGGTCGAGCCGCTGCAACTCGGACGCCACATTGCGCAGCAGCGTGACCGTGGCCCGGTCCTTCTCGAACGCCTCGCGCAGCATCAGCAGCGCGCCGATCGCCTCGCGATGGATGTTGCGCGCCCGGAAGATCGCCAGCATCTCGTCGATGAGGCTGCGGATCTCGGCCGTCCTGCCTTCGTGGAGCCAGATTGCCGCCAGGTCGAGGGAGACCAGGGCGGCGTCGTACGACAGATCGGTCTCTTCATAGCCTGCCCGGACCTCCAGGAAGGCACGCTCCGCCTCCTCTTCGTTGCCGAATCCGGCCGCGATCCGCCCTTCGACCCAGCGGGCCTTGAGCTCATCCAAACGCTCGGCGTGAGCGCGATAGAGCTTGCGGCTCTGAGAGAGAAGCCGATTCGCCTCATCGAGGCGGCTGCAGTCGACGAGACACCAGATCAGGTTGTGAACCGCTGACAGGACGAGCTTGGGATCGCAGGCGGCATCGATCAAGCCCAGACCTTGGCCGAGCAGATACACCGCCTGCTCGCTGTCCAGCGCGTAACCGGCCGAGATGCCTTTCTTGATCAGGGCGCGGCCCGCCGAATGAGCGTCTCCTTCGCGCTGATAGATCTGGTAGACCCAGTCGAGGAGCCGGAACGCCTCATTGAAACGCCGCTGTGCGATATAGAGGGAAGCAGCGAGATCCATCAACCTCGCCAGGAGCAAGGGATCGCCGGTGCCGCTAGCGGCCTGTCGGAGCGCTCTAGCGAAATCCGCTTCCGCGCCGTTGGGATCGTTCGCGACACGGCGGGCATTGCCCAACTCTGCCCAAGCCCTGGCACGAAGGTCCGCGAGTGCCTTCGGGCCTTGAACGTCCGACTGCTCGAGGCGCTCGGTCAAGCCCGTCGCCATCGTGGCCGCAAGCACCATCGCCTCTGGATCCCGATGCCGCAGCGCGTGGCAGGTTGCCAGCAGCCGCTCGCAGAGCACTGGCACGGACGGAAGGGTGCTCTCGGAAGAGAGCGCGTCCAGTACCGGAACCTCCTTCGGGAAAGCACCGAGCGCCTGGTCCGCGCTACCGCGGGCAAGGGTCGCAACACGCTTCGCCGAAGCGAGAGCCCGGAAGATCGGGAACTCGTACTCCGCTCCGGCTTCGACGGCAACCTCGTCCTCCTGGTGGCTCGGGAGGAACATCGCGGCCGCCAAGGGAGACATGGCGGCGCGGCATTGGTCACAGCCGTGCAGAAGATGAGCGAGCACCCGCCGGGTCTCCCCGGATGGCAACTCTCCGAGCATGAAACGCTCCAGCTCGGTAGAGCTAGGGTGGTAACCGCCTCTATCTCCTCCCGACATCGAGGCCTCCAATTCAAATCATGCAGTAAGTCATTGTCTCACGACGCGGACAACTCTGTCAGCACCCACGCGCGAGCGGCGTCGAGCAACCCGTGCTCTAGCCGTCGGGATCGATCATCCCCCCCTGCTCCCCCAGGCCATTGCCACCAACGGTAGACGTCGAGCCCGTGGGATTTCCCGCGTTCGTCCCCGAATTCGGGCTCCCGGTCGTCAGGATGCTCTTGTCGGAGGCCGCGGCCTGGTCGTCCCAGAGGCCGTCGAGCCAGTCCAGGAAGCGGTCCAACAGGCTGGAGCCCTGGAAGGCGGGGACCGCGACCTCCAGGGACCCGGCGGCCGCCGTTCCCGGGCCCGCGAACAGGAGCGCCAGGGCCAGCACGGCGGCAGCGGTCACACGTCGAACGGTTCTACGGGACATCGCGCTCTCCTTTTCCCCGGAAGAGCCGGCACGGAGCCACCATGGCCCCCGCCGACCGGGGCTATCCCATCACCGGCAAACCGGCGAATCTGCAAGGCAACTTCGAAAAAAAGGACTTCCGGGAGGGCGCGACACGCTTTCCGGACGGGCCGCATGCACTGCCGGCCGCAGAGACGTCCATCCGGTAACCAGCTCCCTCCATCCATGCACCCAAACGAAGCAAAGTTTCCGCGCATCGTATCACACAGGACGACCGTCCGGCGATATCAAGCAATTCCTGCAAGACTGACGCCGGCCGCGCCGAGTACGTCTGGCAAGAGAAAAGTTTCCGCGCGTCAACTTAAGAGGTGCATCCAGGTGACCAAGACGTGACAACGCCGCCCCAACCTCGCATAGACGGAAGGTTATGAGCCGAACGGTATGGGCTTACCTGCTGCTCCGAGCTGGAGGACCGCCAGCGCCTGGCCTACAACCTGGAGCTGCTCGACCGGCTCAAGGAGTGTTTCGTCCCGGTGCCTCGGGATCGCTGAGGGGAGCCTCCGGCGTCTCGCGCCGCCTGCCGCGGAACGGCTGCAGGCCGAACTCCACCAGCCTCTCACTCCGGGTGCCGTAGTGCTCCTTGATGCCGACCTTGAGGAAGGCGGCCAACTTCCCGCTCTGCTCCTCGAGATCCTGGATGCGCCGGGTGACCTCCTGTTTACGGGCCTGGAGCCGGTCCTGCTCCGTCATGAGCTCCCGGAGCTCCTCCAACATCCGCTGCAGACGGAAGCGCGAAGATTCCAGGTGGGGTATCTGGGAGGTGTTCGCCTCCAGCGACTTGGCGAGCTGGTATCGCTCCACCAACGCAATGGAATAGCTGGTCTTGGCTTTTGCCGCCATGTCTTGATCTCCTCTGAGTGACCGCCTCCGCTAGTCCGGAGCCGTTCTGATTTGTTGTCGTCGATTGTACACCAGGAGAGGAGATGCAAGGAACAAGGTCTAGCCTTCTCGAGGAGGAGGCCTGCCTTTCGGGAGAGGTGTGATGCCTTCCCAAGGAGGCGCGTGACCTCTCGTGTGAGGCGCGCGGCCTCCCCGGACAGGAGGTCCGCCTTCTTGAAGAGGCAGAGCTCCTCGTCGGGAAGGCGTCCGGCCTTCACGGGAAGGCACCTCTCCTCCCCTTGGAGTCGAAGCCCCTCCTCCGGAAGGCCGAGCGCTTGCTCCGGCAGGCGGGTCTCCTTCCGGAGTAGGAACAGCTCCTACTGAAAGAGGCGCGGCTCCTTCCCAGGGAGGCGGACCGCCTGCCTCGGAAGGAGCCCCATCTTCCCGGGTAGACGGCTCGCCTCCTCCGCAAGGTGTCGCGCCTGCTGCGGGAGGCGGCGCGCCTCCTCGCAAAGGCGAGGCGCCTTCCCGGGGAGGAGAAGCGCCTTCTCATGACTCCATGGAGGCTTGGCGGCACGGATCCGCCGCTACCCGCGCTCGAAGCGCAGGCCGGGGTCGTGCCGGGCCTTCTCTCCGCTCCGGCCGTGCGGTCAGAGCCGTTCCAGCGGGCGCTGCCTCTCTTGCGGCGGAGACGGATGGCGTCCAGCTCTTCCCAGCCGTGGGTCTCGCGGCCGGTGCGGAGACGGGAGCGCAGCTCGTCCAGGACGGAGGTCCTAGGCTCGGCGCGGTTCGCGGGCTGGGGCGGCGGCTAATCTTTGAGCCGGGGGGCGGTGCGAAGAGCTGGGAGCGTCCGCTCCCTTTACCTTCACCGAAGCCGAAGAAACTCCTCAACGGAGAAGCCCGCATCCTTCAGGATGCGGATTGCGAGACCACGTCCGAGATCCACATTGTCGTGCAATGGAATGGTGACCGCGACTCTCTTGGCTTCATTGGCTACCGCTTTGGCGATCTTCTACAAACCCTTGAGACTTCAAGAAGCGCAGGAGCTCCCGCGCCAGTCCTCTCTCGTCGTAGTGGCCTATTCAGCCCGTCGTCCCCCTTCACCCCCGCCCGGGGCTCCTCCGCTTATCCGCTCCGGCCGTGCGGTCGGAGCCGTTCCAGCGGGCGCTGCCTCTCTTGCGGCGGAGACGGATGGCGTCCAGCTCTTCCCAGCCGTGGGTCTCGCGGCCGGTGCGGAGACGGGAACGCAGCTCGTCCAGGACGGAGGTCCTCGGCTCGGCGCGGTTCGCGGGCTGGGGCGGCGCCCCTGCCGCGGCGGACATGGCGGCGGCCGAGAGGACGATCAGCTCGGCGGGGCCGGTGGGAAAGTCGTTCGGCAGGGTCAGCTCCAGGCGCCGGTCCTCCGGGACGATCAGCGTCAGCTTGTGGAATCTCGTGTTCGACATCTAGATACCTCTCTCCTGAATTCAATGGGAGGAGAAGGGGGAGCGGCCTCCGGAGACCGCCCCCTTCTCTATGATGACGAGTCGCCTACCCCCGGGTGGGTCAGGGCGCCTCGGGATGCTGCGCCCGCTCGAGCAGGATCTCGGCGGTGTGCTCCAAGGTGAGACCGCTGGCCGCCTGGAGAACCCGGGCCAGCGCGCCCGGCGAGCGCAAGAGACAGGCCACGACATGCATCGCCGCGGTCACGTCCTGATGGAAGATGTCCAGCCAACCGACGACGTCCCCTTCCCCTTCGATGGCATAGCCCAGGGACTTCTCCTCCGTCCGCAGACGGTACAGAGACTCCCGGCCCACACCCGGGAGGATCGCCGCCGCGACCTGCGCCGTCCCCAGATCCGAAAAGAGACCCGGCGGACGGCGGTCCCGGCGTAACCGCTCCCCCTGACGCAGCAGCGCGTACCCATTCCCCTCGTACGGCACGATCCGCCACGGACCGGCCAGGTCACCCTCCGACGCGCTCCGCGGCTCGTTCGTGGTCTCGGCCAGCCAACGCAGGTACTCCGGGGAAAACACCTTCGATGGAACGACGGTAGAATCACGACGATCTCGCATGGTTTGCTCCTTGCGGGGTCGGGCCCGGTTTGAGGCCTCAAGACTCATTCCGGGCCGCTGGTTTTGTCTCTCCGGCCGGGGACACCCCGGCCGCTTCGCTTCAGCTCTTCAGATTTCCGGTACGGCCAATCTTACACCTCCTCGCATGACGCTTCACACGTCTCCAGGCCGGCCCTCACCTCCCCTCGGAAAACTTATCTCCGACTGACGGATGAGAGTCTATGACGAATCCTGAGCGTAAGTCAACAGGGATTTTGGAGAGAATGAGGGGAAAGTTGGTCCTCACCCCTCGCCAGAGGTGAGGACCCATGCCGGTCAGCAGAGGAACCCGGTCTCGCCGGGGCACCAGGTAGCGACGCCGTCGCACATGGCGAAGCAGTAGCCCGGTCCTCCGCTGCAGCTGTACGGATCCGACCCCCAGCACCAGACGGAGCCACCACTTGGACAAGGCGTTTCAACGAAGCAATCTGGCGGCGGCGGGCAGGGGGACGGGCAATAGACCTTCGAGCCGCCGGTGCATTGGGCGTAGCCCCTCTGGCCGGCGGAGCAGTTGCGGTCCGTCGCCGTGCAGGTTCCCCCGCAGTTCACGTAGACCGACGTTCCGCCGCCACAATCGGCCGAGCAATACCCCTTTTCACCTGTGACTCCGGACGGTTTGGCTGGCCGGCGCGCCGACGGCTGGTCCGCCGCCTCCCTTTGGAGCTGGGCGAAGAACTCCGCGCGAGACGCGCCATCGCCCCGGGCCTCCACCGCGACAAAGCCGAGACACAGAGCCACCGACAGAATCCAGCCGAGCCTACGGTCTTTCATGCTGCCTCCTTTCAAAATCCTGCGTCTACACTTAAAGGTGCATGAACGACTGCGCCGCGAGTCGACCTGCCCGCTTCCCCCTGGAACCTTTGCCCTCGCCGTGCGTTCTAAGAGACAAAAAGCCCGCGCGGCTCTCCCGCCGGTGCCATGGGAAGGGGTCTCCTGGATGGATACGCTCGCCTCCGATCTCCGGCAGGCCGCGCGCGCCCTGGCGCGCCGGCCGGGGTTCCTCGCCGTCGCGGTTCTCACCCTGGCGCTGGGGATCGGCGCCAATACGGCCCTGTTCAGCGTCGTCCATGCGGTGCTGCTCCGCCCCCTCCCCTACCAGGATCCGGAGCGGCTGGTGTCGATCGTCCACCTCATCCCGTTGCTGGATGCCGAGCTGGTGGGGGGCGCCGACTTCATCGCCTGGCGGGACGGCGCCAGGACGCTGTCGGCGGTCACGGCCTACTCCGCCACCCGCTTCACCCTCACCGGCGGCGAGCAGCCCGAGCGCGTGCGGGGCGCCCGGGTCTCCGCCAACTTCCTGTCGATGCTGGGGCTCCGGCCGGAGCGCGGGCGCGATTTCAGGAAGGAGGAGGAGCGGCTGAACGCCGGCCGCGTCGCCCTCGTCGGCCGCCGCCTGTGGGACCGCCTGTACGGCGCGCGGGGGGACGTCCAGGAGCCGGGCATCACCCTGAACGGCACCAGCTACACGGTGATCGGCGTCCTCCCCCGCGATTTCCAGTTCCCCGGGGAGTCCAACATCGAAGTGCTCCTCCCCTTCACCCTGGACGAGACGGTGGAGAGCCGCCGGGAGAGCATGACGCTGCTCAATGTCATCGGCCGGCTCGCCCCGGGGGTCAGCATCCCCCAGGTGCACGCGGAGCTCGAGGTGATCCGGAAGCGGTCCGAGGAGGAGGCAGCCCGCGCCGCCGCGGCGCGTCCCCCGGAGCCGCCGCCCGCCCTGCCCCCGGGATTCGAGCCTCCCCCCGGTTTCCCTCTCCCGGGAGGCGCTCCGCCCGCGGGAGGGGGCGGCAGGCAGATGCGGAGGATGGTGGTCCAGGGTGGACCGGGCGCGCCGGGCGGGGCGCCGGCAGGCCCGCCCGGCGGGGGCCGGGTCGTCGCTCCCGGCGGGCCGCGGGGACCCGGAGGGCCGGGGAGCGGGGCCGGGAGGCCGCCGGCCTTCCTGCAGGATCTCGTCCTCGAGATCACCCCGCTGCGGGACAAGATCGTGGGCGACGTCCGGCCGGCGCTGCTGGTGCT
>DASPJI010000339.1:0-9170 GCA_035628695.1 Thermoanaerobaculia bacterium
TGCTCACCGAGATCGGCCACGCCGCGGCGGGGGAGCTGCCGCGGCGGCCCTTCGCCCATGAGGTCATCGCCGCACGGGCGGCCGAGCGCCCCGCGGCCGTGGCCGTGAGCCATGGCGGCGAGGTGGTGACCTACGGCGAGCTGGACCGGCGCGCCGAAGGAATCGCCCACCGGCTGCGCGCCTGGGGTATCGGCTGCGAGGACCGGGTGGGGATCTTCGGCGAGCGCGGCGTCGGCATGCTGGCGACGATCCTGGGGACTCTCAAGGCGGGGACGGTCTTCGTGCCGCTCGACCCCCGCCACCCCGACCCGCGTCTGCGAGCGGTCCTGGAGACGGCGGAGCTGCGCCTGATCGCCACGCAAAACGAGCTGGCGGCGCGGGCCCGGGAGCTGGGGCCGAGTGTGCTCTGCTGGGACGAGCCCGATACCTCCGATGCCGCCGATGCCGCCGCCGTCGTCGAGATCGACCCCCGCCAGCTCGCCTGTGTCTTCTACACCTCCGGCTCGACCGGGATACCCAAAGGGGCGATGGTGGAGCACGCGGGGATGCTCAACCACCTATGGGCGAAGATCGACCTGCTGGGTCTGGACGCCGCCAGCGTCGTGGTGCAGAACGCCTCCCACTGTTTCGACATCTCGGTCTGGCAGTTCCTCGCCGCCCTGATGACCGGCGGGCGCGTGATGATCTACGGGGAGGAGACGGCGATCGACCCGGCCGGCCTGCTGCGCGCCATCCGCCGCGACCGCGTCACCGTGCTGGAGACCGTACCGACGCTGCTCGAACCGATGCTGCAGGCGGCCGAGGAGTTCGCGGCGGCGGGGGAGAGCGTCGACCTGCCGGACCTGACCCGGCTCATCTCCAACGCCGAGACGCTGCCCGTCCCCCTCTGCCGCCGCTGGTTCGAGCGCTACCCGTCCGTGCCGCTGCTCAACACCTACGGCGCGACGGAGTGCTCGGACGATACGACCCATCAGGTGATGCACACCCCGCCGCCGCCGGACACGCTGCGGGTCGGGGTGGGAAGGCCCATCCCGGGGTTCCGCATCCATGTGCTGGACCCGCACCTCGACCTGGCACCCTTCGGCTGTCCGGGCCAGATCGGCATGGCCGGGGTCGGCGTGGGCCGTGGCTACCTGGGCGACCCGGTGAAGACGGCGGCGACCTTCGTGCCCGACCCGTTCGCGGAGGAGCCTGGCGACCGGCTCTATCTGACCGGGGACCTGGGGCGCTGGACGCCGGACGGGGAGCTCGACTTCCTGGGCCGCCGGGATCATCAGGTGAAGATCCGCGGGCACCGCGTCGAGCTCGGTGAGGTCGAGGCGGTGCTGGCTCGGTACCACGGGCTGCGGGAGGTGGTGGTGCTGGCCCTCGAGGCACCCGCCGGCGGCCAGCAACTGGTCGCCTACCTCGTGCCGGGTGCGGCGGGGCTCGACGTCGCTGCGGTACGTGCCTTCCTGCGGGAGCGGCTGCCGGAGCCCATGGTGCCCACCGCATTCGTCGAGCTCGCCGCGCTGCCGCTCACCGCCAACGGCAAGGTGGACCGCCGGGCGCTGCCCGCGCCGGAGCCGCAGGAGAGAGAGGCGGGAGAGCACCCGCGGACCGCGGTCCAGGTGCTGCTCGCCACCGTCTGGGCCGAAGTCCTCGGTCGCGAGCGCGTCGGCCTCGCGGACGACTTCTTCGCGCTGGGTGGGCACTCGCTGCTGGCCACTCAGGTGACCTCGCGGGTCCGCGCGGTCTTCGGGGTCGAGCTGCCGGTGCGCGCGGTCTTCGAGCGGCCAACGGTGGTGGAGATGGCCGAGCTGGTGGCGGCAGCGCTCGGCTCCGGGTCCTCGCCGCACACCCCGCCTCTGGTGCCGGTGCCGCGCGACCGCCCGCTGTCGCTGTCGTTCGCCCAGCAGCGCCTCTGGTTCCTCGACCAGCTAGAGCCCGGGAGCCCGCTGTACAACATACCCGCCGCCGTGCGCCTCGACGGACCGCTCGATCCGCGCCTCTTCGGCAGGGTGCTCGGCGAGATCGTCCGCCGGCACGAGGTGCTGCGCACCACCTTCCTCACAGTGGATGGACGCCCGGTCCAGGCGATCTCGCCGCCGCAGCCGTTCCCCCTTCCCATCGTGAACCTTACCGGCCTGGGAGGCGCGGAGCGGCAGACCCAGGCGGCGCGGCTGGCGGCGGCGGAGTCGGTGCGGCCGTTCGACCTGGAGCGCGGGCCGGTGCTGCGGGCGGCCCTGCTGCGGCTCCAGGAACGGCAGCACGTGCTGCTCGTCACTCTCCATCACATCGCGGGGGACGGCTGGTCGGTGGACCTCTTCCTGCGGGAGCTGGCGCTGCTCTACCACGCCTTCGCCGAGGGCCGGCCGTCGCCGCTGCCCGAGTTGGCGATCCAGTACGCGGACTTTGCGGTCTGGCAGCGGAGCTGGCTGGCGGGAGAGGTGCTGGAGAGCCAGATCGCCTACTGGCGGGAGCGCCTGGCCGGAGCGCCGGCCGTCCTCGACCTGACGACGGACCGCCCCCGTCCCGCCGTCCCGGGCCACCGCGGGGAGCGCTGGCCGGTAGAGCCGCCGGCAGCTCTCGCAGAGGAGCTCCGCCGGCTCGGCCGGCGGGAAGGCGCCACTCTCTTCATGGTCGTGCTGGCCGCCTTCCAGACCCTGCTGGCGCGCCACTCCGGTCAGGGCGATGTGGTGATCGGCACGCCCATCGCGGGGCGCGACCGGCTGGAGACGGAGGAGCTGATCGGATTCTTCGTCAACACCCTGGCGCTGCGCATCGACTCTGCCGGAGACCCCTCCTTCCGCGAGCTGCTGGCGCGAGTACGGGAGGTCACCCTGGGCGCCTACACGCACCAGGAGCTGCCTTTCGAGCGTCTGGTCGAAACGCTGCAGCCGGAGCGGCACCTCAACCGCTCTCCGCTGTTCCAGGTGATGTTCGCGTTCCAGAACGTGCCGCAGGGCGGCCCCGGGATCCCGGGACTGGCGATCTCCGCGCTACCGGTCGACCTGGAGGTGGCGAAGTTCGATCTCGTGCTGACGCTCGGCGAATCGGCCGCCGGCCTCACCGGGACGCTGGAGTACGACGCGGATCTGTTCGACCGCTCGACGGCCGCGCGGCTGGCCTCCCACCTCAATCGTTTCCTCGACGAGATCGCCGCCGATCCCGCACGGCGCGTCAGCGAAGTGCCGCAGCTCGCTCCCGCGGAGCAGCACCAGTTGCTGGTCGAGTGGAACGACTCCGCGGCGGACTACGCCGGGGCGGTCTGCCTGCACGAGCTGATCGAGTCCCAGGTGGAGCGCTCGCCGGACGCCGTGGCGCTGTCGTGCGGAGGCGAGGAGCTGAGCTACGCCGAGCTGGAGAGGCGGTCCAATCTCCTGGCTCACCGTCTGCGCGAGCTGGGAGCGGGGCCCGAGGTGCCGGTGGCGATGTGCGTCGAGCGCTCGCTCGCCATGCTGGTGGGCCTGCTGGCGGTGCTCAAGGCGGGCGGGGCCTACGTGCCGCTCGATCCGGACTACCCGTCCGAGCGCCTGGCGTCCATGATCGAAGACTCCGGCGCGTCTCTCCTGCTCGCCCAGAGCCACCTGGTGCCGCGGCTGCCCGCCGGCAACGCCCGGGTGCTGCTGCTGGATCACGAGGACGGAGCCGCGGCTCCCGGCACCGGCCGGCCGCCGGCGCGGCCGATCGGCGGCGCGATGCCGGACAGCCTGGTCTACGTCCTCTTTACCTCGGGCTCCACCGGCCGGCCCAAAGGCGCGGCGATCTCTCACCGCGCCATCCTCAACCGGCTGCTCTGGATGCAGGAGGCGCTGCGGCTCTCCGCCAAGGACCGGGTGCTGCAAAAGACCCCGTTCGGCTTCGACGTGTCGGTCTGGGAGCTGTTCTGGCCCTTCGTGACCGGTGCCTGCCTGGTGGTCGCCCGGCCCGGCGGCCACCGCGACAACGCCTACTTGGCGCACCTGATCGCCGAGGAGGAGATCACGGTCCTGCACTTCGTCCCCTCCATGCTGCAGCTTTTCCTGGAGGAGAGTTCGGATCGGGGTGGGGCCGGCGGGTGCGGCACCCTGCGCGACGTGGTGTGCAGCGGCGAGGCGTTGCCCTCCGAGCTGGTCCGGCGTTTCGCCGCCCGCCTCGGCCATGCCCGGCTGCACAACCTCTATGGGCCCACCGAGGCCGCGGTGGACGTCACCTCCTGGGTCTGCGACGAGGCCGGCAACGACCACGGTGGCATTCCCATCGGGCGGCCCATCGCCAACACCCGCATCCACCTGCTCGACCGCAACCTGCTGCCGGTGCCGTTGGGGGTCGCGGGCGAGCTGTTCATCGCCGGCGTCAACCTGGCGCGTGGCTACATCGGGCGTCCCGACCTCACGGCAGATCGCTTCCTTCCCGACCCCGAGGCCAAGGACCCGGGCGAGCGCGTCTACCGCACCGGCGACCTGGCGCGGTGGCGCGGCGACGGTGCCATCGAGTACCTCGGCCGCCTGGATCATCAGGTCAAGATCCGCGGCGTCCGCATCGAGCTGGGCGAGATCGAGGCGGCGCTGACCGAGCTGCCCGGAGTGCGCGAGGCGGTCGTGATGGCGCGGTCCGAAAAGGGGGACGGCGACAAGCGTCTGGTCGCCTATGTGGTGGGCGATGTCCCGGCCGGCGAGCTGCGCCAGGCCTTGTGGGAGCGACTGCCGGAGGCCATGGTGCCCTCTGCCTTCGTCAAACTCGCGGCGCTGCCCCTCAACGCCAACGGCAAGGTGGACCGCAAGGCGTTGTCTGCCGGGGCCGTCCCGGAGCAGCCTGGCGCGGGCGAAGAAGGTTACGTGGCGCCGAGAACACGCGAGGAGGAGATCCTGGCGGGCGTCTGGACGCAGATCCTGCGCCTGCCCCGGGTGGGCGTGAACGACAACTTCTTCGAGCTCGGCGGCGATTCGATCCTCTCGGTCCAGATCGTAGCCCGGGCGCGTCAAGCCGGCCTGCTCTTCACCACGCGGCAGGTCTTCGAGCATCAGACCGTGGCCGGGCTCGCCCGCCACGCCGAGGTCGCGGACGCCGCGGCTGTCTCCCGTGCCGAGCAGGGACCGGTGACGGGCGAGGTGCCGCTGGCCCCGATGCAGCAGTGGTTCCTCGGCGACGATCCCGTCGATGCGCACCATTTCAATCAATCCCTGCTGCTCCAGTCTGGACAGGCCCTGGACCCGGTCGCCCTCGAGCAGGTGATCGGGTATCTGCTGGCGCACCACGATGCGCTCCGCCTGCGCTTCGTCCGGGAGCGGGAGGGCTGGCGCCAGCGCAACGATCCCCCCGGCCGGGTGCCCTTCCATCGGGTGGACCTCACGGGGCTCCCTGCTGCCCGGCGGGCCCCGTCTCTGGAGGCTGCGGCCGCGCAGGCGCAAGCCTGCCTGAACCTCTCCGACGGGCCGCTGCTGCGCGCGGTCTTCTTCACCTTCGGTGGCGAGAAAGGCGAGCGGTTGCTGCTGGCGGTCCATCACCTTGGGATGGACGGGGTCTCCTGGCGCATCCTGTTGACCGATCTGGAGACCGGCTATACCCAGATCACGCGAGGGCAGGCTCTCCGTCTCCCTCAGAAGACGACCTCCTTCAAGGGTTGGGCGGAGCGGCTGGCCGGGTATGCCCGTTCGCAGGACCTGCGAAGCGAGTTGGGTTACTGGCTCGCCGGTCCGCGGATGCAGGCGGCGCGCCTGCCGCTCGACGGCAGCGGGGACGAGGACGGCTGGAGCCCGGCCACTCTCTCCATCTCCCTGAGCACCGAGGAGACACGGTGCCTCGTGCAGGAGGTGCCTGCGGCGTCACGAGCCCACGTGCAGGAGCTCCTGTTGGCCGCTCTCGCCCTGGCTCTGCGCCGATGGACGGGCAAGGACGCCCTGCTGATCGACATGGAAGGGCATGGACGGGAGGAGGTCTTCGGCGACGTCGATCTGACGCGCACCGTCGGCTGGTTCACCACCCTGTTCCCGTTGCTGGTAGACCTGCAGGGAGAGAGGGAGCCGGGGGCCGTCCTGGCCAGAGTGCAGGGCCAGGTCCGGGCAGTGCCCGGCCGCGGCTTCGGATATGGCGTGCTGCGCTATCTGTCCCCTGATCCCGAAGTCGCGGAGCGGCTAGCGGTGCTGCCGCCGGCGCAGATCGTTTTCAATTATCTCGGACGTTTCGACGGCGTGGCGGAGACCTCGTCCCTCTTCCATCTGGCGCCCGAGTCGACCGGTCCTACCAGCAGCCCGAGGTTGAAGCGTAAGCACCTCCTGGAGGTCGGCGCGTGGGTGGGCGGTGGACGGCTGGTCGTGACCTTCACCTACCTCGAGACCGCCCACCGCGTCGCCACCATCGAAGCCTTGACGGGCGATTTCCTCGCATCGTTGCGCACGCTGATCGCGCTCTGCCTGGCCGGAGGACCGCCGGAGGTGCTGCCGCCGGATCTCGCGCTGGGCATCGATCCGAAGGAGCTCGAAGAGGCGTTGCACGAGATTGAGTTCGAAGGATGGGAAACGAATGAGCAAGCGTAACGTCGAGAGCGCCTATACCCTGTCGCCGCTGCAGGAGGGGATGCTGTTCCACTCCCTCTACGAGCCCGAGGCGGGGGTCTACGTCACCCAGCTCGGGTGCGTCCTGGACGGCCAACTCGATCTCGAAGCCTTCACGCAGGCATGGCGGCGGTTGATGGAGCGCCACTCGATCCTGCGCACCGCCTTCGCCTGGAAGAACACCGGCAGGCCGCTCCAGGTGGTGGGCCGCGAGGTGCGGCTGCCCCTGGTGACGGAGGACTGGAGCGATCTCCCATCGGATGAGCGGGAGCGCCGCTGGCAGGACTATCTGGCGGCCGACCGGAAACGCGGTCTGGATCCCGCGAAGGCGCCGTTGATGCGGCTCGCCCTGGTACGGGAGGCGCCGGACCTCCACCGTTTCCTGTGGACCCACCACCACATCCTCCTGGACGGCTGGTCCATCGCCAAAGTGTTCGAGGAGCTCTTCGTCCTCTACGAGGCTCATCGCCAGAAGCGGGACGTCGATCTTCCTCTCTCCCCGCCCTTCCGCGACTACATCGTCTGGCTGGGGCGCCAGGACCTGACGCAGGCCGAAGCCTTCTGGCGCGCGGAGCTTGCCGGGTTCAGCGCGCCCACGCCGCTGTGGCCGGGGGCGTCCGCGCCATCTCCCACCAAGGAGGGCGCTGCTGCGGAGGGGCAGGATCTGCAGATCCGGCAGCTGCCAGGGTCGACGGTGGACGCGTTGCGCGCGTGGGCCCGGAGCTGCCAGCTGACTCCCAACACCCTGGTCCAGGCGGCCTGGGCACTGATGCTCGCACGGTACAGCGGCGAGGAGGACGTCGTCTTCGGCATCACGGTCTCTGGCAGGTCGCCCTCCCTCCCCGGGGTGGAGGCCATGGTTGGGCTGTTCATCAACACTCTGCCGTTGCGCGTCGATGTGCGCCGCGGGCAGGAGCTGCTGCCCTGGTTGCGGCGCCTGCAGGAGCGGCAATTTGGACTGCGGCAGTATGAGTTCAGCCCGCTGGTGGAGATCCAGGGCTGGAGCGAGGTCCCGCGCGGCCTGCCTCTGTTCGAGAGCTTCCTGGTCTTCGACAACTACCCCGTGGAGCGCCGGGTGGGCGAGAACGGAAATGGCCTGGAGGTGCGGGACGTCCAAGCCGTCGAGCATGTCAGCTACCCGCTCAGCCTGACGTCCAGCTCGGACCTGCGGCTGCAAGTCAGCTATGACGCCAAGCGCTTCGAGGCCACCGCGGTCTCCCGTCTGCTCGGTCATCTGGAGATGCTGCTGGAGAGCTTCGTGGCCCGGCCGGAGGGGCGTCTCGAGGACATGGTCCTGTTGACCGGTCCAGAGCGCAGGCAGTTGCTGGTGGAATGGAACAGCGCCGGGGAGCCGGTCGCCGCCGGGGAGTGTCTGCACGAGTTGTTCGAAGCCCAGGCCGCGCGGATTCCCGACGCGGTGGCGTTGGCCTGGGAGGGAGAGCGGCTGACCTACCGTGATCTCGACGTGCGGGCGAACCGGCTGGCGCGTCACCTGCGGCGCCTCGGCGTCGGGCCCGAGATCCCGGTGGGCGTCTGCCTGAGGCGCTCGCCGGACCTCATGGTGAGCCTGCTGGCGATCCTCAAGGCGGGTGGTGCCTATGTGCCGCTCGATCCGGAGTATCCGGCCCAGCGTCTGGCGGCGATGGTGCCTGCACTGGTGATCGTGGCGAGGGACACCGCGGAGTGCCTGCCCGTCAGCCAGGGGATCCGGCTCGTGCGGCTGGAGGATGCGGCCCTGGCCGTGGCGGCCGAGCCCGGAGTGGCTCCGGCGCCGCTGGCGGTGAGCGGGAACCTCGCCTATCTCCTCTATACCTCCGGTTCGACCGGAGCACCCAAAGGGGTCGCCATCGAGCACCACAGCGTGGTGGCGCTGATCGATTGGGCACGCCGAGCCTTCTCCTCCGACGATCTGGCGGGTGTTCTGGCTTCGACCTCGATCAACTTCGATCTTTCGGTCTTCGAGCTGTTCCTGCCGCTGAGCACCGGAGGAACGGTGGTGCTGGCGCGCGACGCCCTGCATCTGGCCGAGCTGGCCGAGGCCGGCCAGGTGAGCCTGGTGAACACCGTCCCTTCGGCCATGGCGGAGCTGGTACGCCTGGCCGCGGTGCCCGCGTCGGTGCGCACGGTGAATCTGGCAGGAGAGCCGCTCAGGGCAGAGCTGGTGCGGGAGATCTACCGCCAGCCGACGGTGGACCGGGTGCTGAACCTCTACGGTCCTTCGGAGGACACGACCTACTCCACCTGGGCGGAGGTCCCGCGGGGTTTCGAAGGGGCACCCTCGATCGGACGGTCTGTCGCGGGCTCACGGGCCTACCTGCTGGATCGTTGGAGGGAGCCGGTCCCTCCGGGTGTCCAGGGTGAGCTCTACCTGGGGGGCCCGGGACTGGCGCGCGGATACTTCCGGCAACCGGCCTGGACGGCGGAGAGGTTCGGGCCCGATCCCTTGGCCGATACCGAGCCCGGGAGCCGGTTGTATCGGACCGGGGATCTGGCGCGGTTCCGGCCGGACGGTCAGATCGAGTTCCTCGGCCGGACCGATCACCAGGTCAAGGTGCGAGGTTTCCGGATCGAGCTGCACGAGATCGAGGTGGCGCTCGCCGCGCATCCCCAGATCCGGGAGGCGGTGGTGGTGGTGCGGGAGGACACCCCCGGCGA
>DASPJI010000340.1:0-14163 GCA_035628695.1 Thermoanaerobaculia bacterium
AAGGCGGCGGCCACGCGGTCGGCCGGCAGGCCGTCGCGGCGGGCGGCGGCCCAGACCGCCAGCGCGTTCGAGACGTTGTGCCCGCCCACCAGCCGCAGCGAGATCTCCACCTCTCCTGCGTCGACATCGCGTACCCGGAAGCGGCTCCCCTCCTCCATGGCCTCGATCCCGCCCAGGGGGTGGAGGTCGTTGCTCTCACCCCTCTGATCAACGCCATAGAAGAGGACGGGGCAGCGGGCGAGGGCGGCCAGCTCCCGCACCTTCGGGGTATCGCCGCAGGCGACCAGGTAGCCCGTGGGGGGGAGCAGCCGGATCAGCTCCGCGTAGGCGGCGTGCAGCGCCTCCGGGCTCGCGTAGAGGTCGGCGTGGTCGTACTCGACGCTGGTGAGGATCAGCGTATCCGGCCGGTAGTGGAGGAACTTGGGGCCGCGGTCGAAGTAGGCGGCGTTGTACTCGTCCCCCTCGACGACGAAGCGCTCACCGGTGCCGGCGTGGAAGCTCACCGGCAGGTCGCGCGGCACGCCGCCGATGAGGAAGCCGGGGTCGGCGCCGCACTGCGCGTAGACCCAGGCCGCCATGGCCGTGGTCGTGGTCTTGCCGTGGGTCCCCGCCACCACCAGGGGGCGGCGGCTCTCCAGAAAGAACCGGGAGAGCGCCTGGGGCATGGAGAGGTAGGGGATGCCCTGCCGCTCCACCTCCACGGCCTCGGGGTTGTCGCGGCGGATCGCGTTGCCGATGACCACCAGGTCGGGGCGCGGCTCCAGGTGGGCCGGGTCGTAGCCGACGGTCGGCCGGATGCCGGCGCCTTCGAGCAGCGTGCTCATCGGCGGGTAGAGGGGGCCGTCGGTGCCGCGGACGGCGTGGCCCTGCTCTTGCAGCAGGCAGGCGAGCGGAGCCATCCCAGTACCGCCGATCGCCATGCAGTAAATGTCGAGTCGAGGGGAATTCACGCGCGGGTCTATCTCGTTCAAGGGTGCCGAGTGTAGCATTCCCCCAGTCTGGGTCCACATTCCCGAAGGAGTTGGTCGTATGAAAGGTCCTCTGAAGAACGCCGTTTTGGCATCCTGTGCCGCGCTGCTCCTGGCACTTTCGGCAGGCGCCGCGGCGGCGGCCGGCCCCAAGGCCGTGGCCGTCGAAGCCATCAAGGACGTGGGCACCTTGCCGAAGGGCGAGAAGATCGTCCACGACTTCGTCATCCGGAACGAAGGGGACGCGGTCCTCCAGATCACCGAGGTGCGCGCCGCCTGCGGCTGCACCGTGGCCAACTACGACAAGACGATCGCGCCCGGCCAGACCGGCAAGGTCAACGTGGTGATCGACACCGCCACCTTCAGCGGCGCCGTCGCGAAGGGGGTGACGGTGCTCACCAACGATCCGCAGACGCCGGAGATCGAGCTCACCGTCAAGGCCAAGCTGGAGCCCATGATCTCAGTCAAGCCCGGCTATGCCCGGTACATCACCGTGCAGAAGGAGCCCAAGCAGGGCGTCATCGTCCAGACGCTGTGGGCGCCGGACGGCAGCGACTTCGACATCGTCAAGGTGGACTCCCCCTATCCGTTCCTCACCACGACCCACCGCGAGGCCAAGCCCGAGGAGCGCCAGGCGGTCGAGGGCGTCCCCGCGGACAAGGGCAAGCAATGGCGGGTGGAGATGACGCTGTCGAACGAGACCGCGCCCGTCGGGCCGCTCTCCGACTTCGTCACCGTGCACACCAACCACGCCAAGCAGAAGCTGGTGCAGATCCCGATCTCGGGCTTCGTCCGGCCGGTGGTGACGGTGACGCCGCCGGTGGCCGACTTCGGCCAGATCGAGCTCAAGGAGCCTCTCCGCAAGGCGATCAACATCCGCAACTTCGCCACCGAGCCGATCAAGGTGACCGGTATCGAGGAGGACATGCAGGGCGTCGACGTCGCCCTCGAGCCGCTGAACGAGGGACGTGAGTACCAGGTGCGCGTCGTCCTCAAGCCGGAGCTGGGCAAGGGCCCGTTCAACGGCAAGCTCACCATCCGCACCGACAGCCCCAAGATCCCGGTCATCGCCGTGGACCTCAAGGGGACCGTGCTGTAGGCCCGGCCCTTCTCGACCCTTCCTGACGGCCGGCGCCCTCCGAGGGCGCCGGCCGTTTTTGCTGACGGCAAACTACTTTTGACGGCCTGAAGCTTCAGCCTCAGGCCGTGGTATCCCGGTTGCAGCACTTGTCGCTTCAGGCGGAGACGCGGGGACGTCTTTGCGGCCTGGAGGACTGGTGCCATGCACAGGAAGCCCGTGGAGTCCTCGGCGGTCTCCTCGGTGGGCTACGACCCGCGCTCGGAGGTCCTGGAGGTCGAATTCCGGAGCGGCGCGGTCTACGACTACTTCGAGGTACCGCGCGGAGTCTACGAGTCGCTGATGAAAGCCTCGTCGAAGGGCCGGTTCGTCTCCCGCCGCATCCGGGACCGGTTCCCCTTCGAGCGCCGGGGAAGCTGACCGGTCCATCCTCCTTGGGATAGCCTCCTCGTGGCCTCCTTGGGACGGCACCTGGACGTTCGTGCCGTCCCGTCCGTAAACAAGATAGGAGACATTGAGACTTGCCCTGGAGACCGATAGGCTCCGAGGCCCTGAGATCCACCAAGGAGGACATCATGAAGCATTTCAGCCGTAACGGCCTGCTCGCCCTCGCCCTGATGGCGCTCGCCGTCGCCCCCGCCGCCGCGGGGGTCTACATCCCCACCAAGACCGCCGACACGCGCGACGGCGCCTGCACCGAGACCGACTGCTCGCTGCGCGAGGCGGTCATCGCCGCCAACGCCACCGCCGAGCCCGACGTCATCCTGCTGCACTCCGGCGTCTACGTCCTGGGGCTCGCGGGAGCGGGCGAGGACGCCGCCGCCACCGGCGACCTGGACATCGCGGACGACCTGACCCTCCTGGGTGACGGCGTCGGCACCACCACCGTCGAGGGCGCCGGCATCGACCGCGTCTTCCACATCCTCGCCGGCGCGAGCGTCGAGATCCGCGACGTGACCGTCGCCTTCGGCGCGGCCGGCGCCGGCCAGGACGGCGGCGGCATCCTCAACGCCGGCACGCTGACCCTGGTGCGCACCGTGATCGCCGCCAACCAGGCGGCCGGCGGCGCCGGCGGCGGCCTCCGCAATCAGGGGGATTCGGCCGTGCTCACCGTGCGCCAGAGCCTGCTCGAGGGCAACGAGGCCGCCCAGGGCGGCGGCATCGCGGCCCAAGGCACGATGACGCTCGCCAACGTCACGATCACCAACAACACCGCCTCGGGCTCGGGCGGCGGCATCTACTCCTACGCGGGCCTGGACGCGACGATCAACAACGCCACCATCGTGCTGAACACCGCGACGACGCAATCGGGCGGCGGCGTCTTTGCCGAGAGCGGCGCCTTCACCACCGTCGACTACCCGCTGTTCACCAACTCGATCATCGCCGCCAACGTCGCCCCCGCCAACCGTGACTGCTCGGGCGCGGCGACCTCGGGCGGCTACAACGTCCTGGGGGTCAACGGCGACTGCATCGACTTCCAGGCCGTCAAGGGGGACAAGGTCGGCACCTCCGCGGCGCCGCTCGACGCCCGGCTCTCCCCGCTCGCCGACAACGGCGGCCCGCTGCCGACCTTCGCCCTGCTGGCCAACAGCCCGGCGGTCAACGCCGGCAACCCGGCCGCGCCGGGCAGCGGCGGCGGCGCCTGCGAGGCGACCGACCAGCGCGGCCAGGCGCGGACCGACCGCTGCGACATCGGCGCCTTCGAGCGCGCCAGCGCCGGCTGCGTCTCCGGCACCAACACTCTGTGCCTGAACAACGACCGCTTCCGGGTGACCGCCACCTTCACGCCGCCGCAGGGCGCCGGCGGCACCGCCCGCGCCGTCGAGTTCACCTCCGACTCCGGCTATCTGACCTTCTTCGACCCCAACAACGTCGAGGTCACCGTCAAGGTGCTGAACGGCTGCGGCCTCAACAACCGCTACTGGGTGTTCCTCGCCGGCATGACCAACGTCGAGGTCACGGTGACGGTCACCGACACCCTGACGGGCGCAGTCAAGACCTACGCCAACCCGCAGGGCCGCCTGTTCCGCACCGTCGCGGACACCGCCGCCTTCCCCTGCTCGTAGCGCTCCTCCCTCCCGCCGCCCGTCTCCGCGGGCGGCGGGTCCTTTCCTGGTGGTATCCTGACCGGTGCTATGGCTACAACGACCGCACCCGCACCGTCCATTCTCGAGCGCCAGGAGCTCGACGAGAAGACTCTCAATATCTACCGCCAGCTCGGCTTCCTGCAGGCCGACCTCGACCCGCTGAGCCGGATCGAGGGGGAGCCGCTGCCGATCGAGGACAGCGAGCCGGCCACCGCCGCCCATGCCCGCCGCTTCTACTGCGGCACCGTCGGCGTGGAGTTCATGCACATCCCCGAGCCCGCGCGCCGGCACTGGATCCAGGAGCGGATGGAAGGGGAGCCCGTCCAGGTCGACCAGGGGCGCATCCTCGAGCAGCTCGTGCGCGCCGAGACCTTCGAGCAGGTGATCCAGAACCGCTACCTCGGCACCAAGCGCTTCTCGATCGAGGGGGTCGAGTCGCTGCTGCCGCTCCTCGACCAGATGCTCGAGGCCGCGGCCGCCCAGCGGACGCGGCAGGTGGTGCTGGCGATGAGCCACCGCGGCCGCCTGAACGTGATGCTCCACACCGTCGGCCGCACGGCCGCGGAGCTCTTCGCCGGCTTCGAGGACGTGGACCCCAGGAGCATCCTGGGCGGTGGCGACGTCAAGTACCACATGGGCGCCACCGGCACCCACCGCGGCAAGAACGGCCACGAGGTGTCGATCCACCTGGTGTCGAACCCCAGCCACCTCGAGGCGGTCGACCCGGTCGCCCTCGGCCGGGTGCGGGCCAAGCAGGTCCGCCTCGGCGACGGCGACCAGAAGCAGGTCTTCTCCATCGTTTTGCACGGCGACGCCGCCTTCTCCGGCCAGGGGATCACGGCGGAGACGCTGAACCTGGCGGACCTCCCGGCCTACCGGGTGGGAGGCACGGTGCACGTCATCGTCAACAACCTGATCGGTTTCACCACCGAGCCGCACAGCCTCCAGTCGTCCCGCTACGCCTCGGACGTGGCGAAGCGCATCCCGATCCCGATCTTCCACGTCAACGGCGAGGACCCCGACGCCGTGGCGCGCGTGGCGGCGATGGCGGTCGAGTACCGGTTCGCCTTCAAGAGCGACGTGGTGGTGGACCTCATCGGCTACCGCCGGCACGGCCACAGCGAGGTGGACGACCCGACGATCACCCAGCCGCTCCTCTACAAGAAGATCCACGCGCACCCGCCGGTCTGGAAGCTGTACGCCGAGCGTACCGGCCGGCAGCAGGAGGCCGAGCGCCTGGTCGCGCAGGTGAAGGAGGAGATGAACGCCGCCCACCAGGAGGCGACGGCGATCGAGAAGAAGCCGATGCTGCGGACCATGCCCTCCTACTGGGACCTCTACAAGGGCGGGCGCTACGACCGCTCGCTCGAGGTGCCGACGGGGCTGCCGGCGGCGGCGATCGCCGAGCTGACCGCGCCGCTCACCCGCTGGCCCGAGGGGTTCCACATCCACGAGAAGATCAAGCGCCTGCTGGAGCAGCGGGCGGAGATGGGGAACGGCAAGCGGCCCATCGACTACGGCATGGCGGAGGCGCTGGCGCTCGCCTCGCTGGTCAAGCAGGGGGTGCCGGTCCGCCTCACCGGCCAGGACAGCCGCCGCGGCACCTTCAACCAGCGGCACTCGGTGCTGATCGACATCGAGAACAATTCGGAATACATGCCGCTCGCTCATGTTTCGCCGGACCAGGCGTGGATCGAGATCTACGACTCGATGCTCTCCGAGCTCGCCGTCCTCGGCTTCGAGTACGGCTTCTCGCGCGACTTCCCGGAGGCGCTGGTGATGTGGGAGGCGCAGTTCGGCGACTTCGCCAACGGCGCGCAGATCATCGTCGACCAGTTCGTCAGCGCGGGCGAGGACAAGTGGGGGCTGCTGTCGGGGGTCGTGATGCTCCTCCCCCACGGCTACGAGGGGCAGGGGCCGGAGCACTCGAGCGCCCGCCTGGAGCGCTACCTCCAGCTCTGCGGCGAGGACAACATCCAGGTCTGCCAGCCGTCGACCGCGGCGCAGTACTTCCACATGCTGCGGCGGCAGGCGCTGCGCCCCTGGAGGAAGCCGCTGGTGGTGATGACCCCGAAGAGCATGCTGCGCCACAAGCTCTCCTCCTCGACGGTGGAGGAGCTCGGGCGCGACCGCTTCCTGAACGTCATCCCCGACCCGCAGGTGCAGGACGCCCAGCGGGTGATCCTCTGCACCGGCAAGATCGCCCACGAGCTGCGCCAGGAGCGGGAGCGCCGCAAGGACACCGCGACGGCCATCCTCGTCCTGGACCAGCTCTACCCCTTCCCGAAGGACGAGCTGCGGGCGGAGCTGGAGCGCCACCCGAACGTCCGCGACCTCGTCTGGGTGCAGGAGGAGCCGGCGAACATGGGCGCCCTCTTCTTCGTCCAGCCGCGCATCGAGCGCATCGCCGGCCGCCCCATGCGCTCGGTGAAGCGCTCCGCCTCGGGGAGCCCGGCCACCGGCTCGGCCAAGGCGCACGGCATGGAGCAGCAGACGCTGCTGACGCTGGCGTTCTCGACGGGGGTCTGAGCCCGGCACGTGAGCGGGCACCCCCATCCTGCGGACGGCAGCCTCGCCTTCCTCTCCGGCGGCGGTGACATGGGCGCGCGGATGCGCGCCCTCGACTGGCGGCGCACGCCGCTGGGCCCGCCGGAGGGCTGGCCGCAGAGCCTGAAGACGGCGGTCCGCATCATGCTCACCTCGCGCCAGCCCATCTGGATCGGCTGGGGCGAGCAGCTCACCTATCTCTACAACGACGCCTACAAGTCCATCGTCGGCGGCAAGCACCCGGGAGCGCTGGGGCAGCCGGTCTCGGCCGTGTGGCGCGAGATCTGGGACGAGATCGCCCCGATGCTCTCGACCGCGATGACCGGGGACGAGGGGACCTACGTCGAAGAGCAGCTCCTCGTCATGGAGCGCAACGGCTATCCCGAGGAGACCTACTACACGTTCTCCTACAGCCCCATCCCGGAGGACGGGGCGGGGGGCGGGCGGGCCGGCGGGATCATCTGCGCCAACACGGACGACACCCGGCGCGTCATCGGCGAGCGCCAGATCGCGCTGCTGCGCGAGCTGGCCGCCGGCACCGCCGAGGCCCGCACCTGGGAGGAGGCCTGCGAGCGGAGCGCCCGCGCGCTGGCGAGCAATCCCTGGGACATCCTCTTCGCGCTGATCTACATGGCCGATCCCGGAGACCGGAGCGTTTCGCTGGCGGGCGCCTGCGGTCTCGAAGCGGGCCTTGCGGCGGCTCTCCGCGGCGCCCCCTGGCCCATCGAAGAGGTGCTGCGGACGCATGAGCCGCAGCTGGTCTCCGGCCTCGGAGCGGCGCTCGGCACCGGGCTGCCCACCGGCGCCTGGCGGCAGCCTTCGTCCCGGGCCGCGGTGCTGCCGATCGCGGCCGCGGGAGAGACCGGCCGGCCGGGCGTGCTCGTGGTCGGTTTGAATCCGTTCCGGCAGTTCGACGACGGCTACCAGGGGTTCCTCACGCTCGCCGCCGGGCAGATCTCCGCCAGCATCGGCAACGCCCGCGCCTATGAAGAGGAGCGGCGGCGGGCGGAGAAGCTGGCCGAGCTGGACCGGGCGAAGACCACGTTCTTCTCCAACGTGAGCCATGAGTTCCGCACGCCCCTCACGCTGATGCTCGGCCCGATCGAGGACATCCTGGCCAAGCCGGAGCCGGAGGTCCTGGCGGACAACCGGCGGCTCCTCGCGCTGGTGCAGCGCAACGGCCTGCGGCTGCAGCGGCTGGTGAACATGCTGCTGGACTTTTCGCGCATCGAGGCGGGGCGGGTCCAGGCCTCGTACGAGCCGGCCGACCTGTCGGCGTTCACCCGCGAGCTGGCGAGCACCTTCCGGTCGGCCTGCGAGAAGGCGGGCCTGGAGCTCACGGTCGACTGCCCGCCGCTGCCCGCGCCGGTCTACGTCGACCGCGACATGTGGGAGAAGGTCGTCCTCAACCTCGTCTCCAACGCCTTCAAGTTCACGCTCGAAGGGGGCATCGAGGTCGCCCTGCGGGCGGTGGACGGCGGCGCGCGGCTGACCGTGCGCGACACGGGGGCCGGCATCCCGCCCGCGGAGATGCCGAAGCTGTTCGAGCGCTTCCACCGGGTCGCGGGGACGCCGGGCCGGACGCAGGAGGGCACCGGGATCGGCCTGGCTCTCGTCCAGGAGCTGGTGCGGCTCCACGGCGGCGAGGTGCGGGCCGAGAGCGCCCTGGGCCGGGGCACGACGTTCTTTGTCACCCTCCCCTTCGGCAAGGACCATCTGCCGGCCGACCGCGTCGGCGCCGCCCGCACCCTTGCCTCCACGACGGTGGGGGCCGCGCCCTTCGTCGAGGAGGCCCTGCGCTGGATCCCCCCCACCCCAGACGCCGGGTCCGAGTGGCGGCCGCTGGACGCGTCGCTGATCCACGTGGGGCCGCGCCCGGCAGGAGACGGCACCCGCCCCCGCATCCTGCTGGCCGACGACAACAGCGACGTGCGGGACTACATCCGCCGGCTCCTCAGCCTGGAGTACGAGGTGACGGCGGTGGCCGACGGGGTGGCCGCGCTCCATGCGGCGCGCCGGGAGCGGCCCGACCTGGTCCTCACGGACGTGATGATGCCCGGCCTCGACGGCTTCGGGCTCCTCCGCGAGCTGCGGGCCGACGCCGGCACGAGGAGCCTGCCGATCATCATGCTGTCGGCCCGCGCCGGTGAAGAGAGCCGGGTCGAGGGGATGGAGGCAGGGGCCGACGATTACCTGGTGAAGCCGTTCAGCGCCCGCGAGCTGCTGGCGCGCGTCGGGGCGCACCTGCAGATGGCGCGGCTGCGCCGCGAGGCCGCGGAGGCCCTGCGCGAGAGCCACGCCCGCTTCGAGGCCGTCGTCGATGCCGCGCCGATCGGGATCTATTTCGTGGATTCCGGTCTGAAGATCCGGCAGGTGAACCCGAAGGCGCTGCCCGTGTTCGGCGACATCGAAAACCTGATCGGCAGCGACCTCGCGGACGTCATGCGCATCCTCTGGACGCAGCCGTACGCGGACGAGGTGGTGGAGTGGTTCCGCCACACGCTCGAAACCGGCGAGCCGTACTTCGTCCCCGAGCGCATCGAGGAGAGGTGCGACCGCAAGGTGCTGGAGTATTACGAATGGCAGACCCACCGCATCTCGCTGCCCGACGGGCAGCACGGAGTGGTCTGCTACTTCAACGACATCTCCCGGCACGTCCTGGCCCGGCAGGCGCTCGCCGAAGCCGACCGCCGCAAGGACGAGTTCCTGGCGACGCTGGCGCACGAGCTGCGCAACCCGCTCGCGCCCATCCGCAACATGCTGGAGATCATGAAGCGGACGGACGGCGACGCGCGCCTGGTCGAGCAGGCCCGCGCCACCATGGAGCGCCAGCTGAATCACATGATCCGGCTCATCGACGACCTGCTCGACGTGAGCCGCATCAGCCGGGGCAAGGTCGAGCTGAAGCGGGAGCGGGTCGAGCTGGCGTCGGCGGTGTACCAGGCGGTCGAGGCGTGCCGCCCGCTCGCCCAGGCCGCCCGCCACGAGGTCGAGGTCGTGCTGCCGCCGGACCCCGTCTATCTGGACGCCGATCCGGTACGGCTGGCGCAGATCTTCGGCAACATGCTCAACAACTCCTGCAAGTACACCGATCCGGGAGGGAAGATCCGGCTGACCGCCGAGCGCCGGGACGGTGACGTGCTGGTGAAGATCCGGGACAACGGCCTCGGCATCCCGCCCGACAAGCTGGGCAGCATCTTCGAGATCTTCACGCAGGTGGACCGGACGCTGGAGCGGTCGCAGGGCGGGCTCGGCCTCGGCCTGACGCTGGTCAAGCGGCTGGTCGAGATGCACGGCGGCACGGTGGCCGCCCACAGCGACGGGCCGGGCCGCGGGAGTGAATTCGTGGTGCGCCTGCCGGCACTCCAGGAGCAGCGGGCCGGTGAGCCGTCGGCGGAGCCGGACGTGCCGAAGGCCACGGCGGGCCATCGCATCCTGGTGGTCGACGACAACCAGGACTCCGCGCTCAGCCTGGCCATGCTGCTGGAGATCAGCGGCCACGAGGTCCGTACCGCCTACGACGGCCTGGAGGCGATCGACGCGGCGGCGGAGTTCCGGCCGGACATCGTGCTGATGGACGTCGGGATGCCGAAGCTCAACGGCTACGACGCCGCACGACGGATCCGCGCCGAGCCCTGGGGCGAGCGCATGCTCCTGGTCGCGGTCACCGGCTGGGGCCAGGAAGAGGACCGCCGCCGCACCACCGAGGCCGGCTTCGACGGCCACCTGGTCAAGCCGGTGGACTTCGGCGCGGTGACGAAGCTGCTCGACTCCATGCGGGGGTAGGGCGGTCCCCCCTCCCCGCTTCCGGGCGCGGCACCTCCCCCCGTGCCGCGCCGGTACGTGTCCTTCAGTTGTCAAAGAGCCCACGGATCGATCGTATCGGATCGAACGCCGCGAGGCTACCACGGGACAGCGGCTTCCGCAAGACTGATTGACCATAAACGGTCCTCGTGCTCTATACTTCCTCTCTCGGCGCCATGGAGGCGCCAGGTTTGAGCCGGAACGGCTCGTTCGAGAAAGGAAGAAGGTATGGCTATGAAGAGAGAGACGACGTACACGGGCATCATGGGGGAGCTGCGGCGGACCCTCGACGCGTTCACCGCCAACGCGGGTGGGGAGCTGGGCTACCTGGAGACGCAGCGCAACCGGGTGTCCACCCTGCTGGACCGCGCCTTCGAGCTCGCCCGCCAGCAGGCGGCCCTGACGGCGAGCCGCCAGGACGTGTCCAAGCGGCTCAAGGCGACGATCGAGGAGGGGCTGCGCGCGCTGACGGTGCTGCGGGTCTCGCTGAAGGACCACTACGGCCCGCGCTCGGAGAAGCTGGTCGAGTTCGGGATCCAGCCCTTCCGCGGCCGCAAGCCGAAGACGGAGGTGCCGGCGGTCGAGCAGCAGGGGCCGGACGCCGGCCCGTCCACTCCCTCCTCCGACAGCTGATCCCCTGATCCCGACGCTTCACCGGGGGGCGCGCACCGCGCGCCCCCTTTCTTTGTCTCGCCGTCTTCTCCCCCGCCTCTCCTCCCGCGTCGACAGCTCATCGCCATCTCCGACGGCATGGCGGAGGGTTCCGTCGTCTTGCCGGAGTTTCCGTGGCCCTGCCGGAGGCTTCGGCGAGTTGCCGGAGGCTCCGGGGGCCTGCCCCAACCTCCGATGCGCTGGTGGAGTGCCCGGCAGGACGCCGGAATCCTCGGCGCGCTGCCGGAGATCCCCGTAGGCCGTCGCAGGCCCCGGCGTGCGTGCAGACGATCCGTGGACCCCTCGAAGGCTCCGGCGCCTCACCAGAGGTTGCGACGAGCCGGCGGGATCTGCGGCGCCGGCGCGTAAGCCTCGTAATATCGCATAAGCGCAACCGAAGTGTCTCCGTCTTCGCAGAAGAGGGAGACGAGGGATTGTGCTCGCGTCATTCCCGCACTATGATCCGCTCATCTCGGTCGTTCAGCCGTTTGCTGTCCCATGCTCGACGAAAAGGGGGGAGTCATGCGTTTGTCGTTCGCCAGTGCTGCTGTCGCCTTATTTCTTGCCTTCGCGGCTCCGGCCGCCGGGCAGGTCACCTATTCCTATCAGGGGAACCCGTTCACCACCGCCTCGGCCCCCTACACGACGTCCATGAGCATCTCGGGGAGCTTCGAGGTGGGCGTCGCGCTGGCGCCGAGCTCGACCATCGACCTCAGCGGCTCCCTCGTCGGCTTCAGCTTTTTCGATGGGGTGGAAACGCGCGATCAGACGAACAGCCTCACCTGTCAGTTCGAGGTGACCACGAATGCCGCAGGTGCCATCACGGGCTGGAACATCTGGCTCCGCGAGTCCGGCGGGGCCGATCCGCAACACAGCGTGGAGACCCGGAGCACGACCGACCTGGCAGGCTTCCTGAGCCCGAACAGCGCCTGTGGCGCGGGAGCTCTCAACCCGTTCGCCTCGACCGTGGCCCAGCCGGGGGTGTGGAGTGGAGGGCCGAGGATCGTCGTGGTGCCGACGGCCTCGGAGATCGGCCTCGTCCTCCTCACGGCGCTGCTAGCCGCCTGCGCGGTCTGGCGCCTTCGGTTCTAGAGCGGGTCCTTCTCCTCCGCTCCGTCCGTGGTGCCGAGGACGGGCGGAGCCCCTCGCGAGCCCTTCCTGACGTCGGGTGCCCTCTCCCGATCGCCTGTCGTATAGTCGCCCCCGCTAAACAGAGACAGAGGCCAGGGCACCGGACGGGCAAGGCTGCCGTCCGTGCTGGAGCCTCTCAGACATTGACCAGGGGAGGACTCATGCGACGCAAGCCGAACTTCATGATCGTCATCACGGACCAGCAGAGCGGCAAGCCGTACTGGCCGGAGGGCTGGGCGGACAAGAACCTGCCGGCCATGCGCTGGCTCAAGGAGCGCGGGATCAGCTTCAACCGCGCCTATACCAACTCCTGTACCTGCTCGCCCTCGCGTGTCACCATGCTGACCGGCCTCTACCCCGCCCAGCACGGCGTCACCGAGGTGCTCGAGTTCGACAACGTCGCCAGCGTCGCCTCGGACCTGACGGCCGAGTCGGGGCAGGTGTCCGGCCTCGCGATGAACATCAAGGAGCGGCGCCAGCGCGGCATGGTCAGCAACCTCCAGAACCTCGCCAAGGTGCTGAAGACCGCCGGCTACAATGTGATCTACAAGGGCAAGTGGCACCTCACCAAGCCCGCCAACTTCGTCAACGATCCCAAGAACGGGATCTATCAGAAATACTGGACGCCGGACGACGCGCGGCAGCTCGCGGAGCGCTACGGCTTCGACGGCTGGACCGTGCCCGACGCCGGCGACAACCTGGCGATCGAGAACATGGGCGGCGGCGCCACGAAGAACGATCAGCGGTTCGTCGACGGCCGCGGCAAGGCCGCCAAGTACGGCGACGTGCCCTATGATCTGCTCGAGCCGCACAGCGTCGTCCGCTTCCTCGAGACCTACGACTCCGACAAGCCGTTCTGCCTCATCGTCTCGCTGGTCAACCCGCACGACGTCCTCGCCTATCCGGGCAACCCCGTGGGCAGGACGGGAGAGCCGATCTATCAGGCCGCGGGCTATGATCTGGCGAAGTTCCAGGACCTGCCCATCGACCGGCCGCCGACCTGGAACGAGGACCTCTCCACCAAGCCGCTCAGCCAGACGCAGTTCCGCGCCCTGGCCAACGCCGGCAACGGTCCGATCACCGCCGACGACACCGACCTGCAGCTCAACTATTGCCGGTTCTACGCGTATCTCTGCAAGCACGTCGACCACCAGATCCTGCAGGTGCTCCACGCGCTCGAGAAGTCCCGTCACTACGACGACACGGTCGTCGTCCGCATCAGCGATCACGGCGACATGGCCATGTCGCACGGCCTGCAGCGCCAGAAAATGTTCAACATGTATGAGGAGACGCTGAACATCCCGTTCGTGATCTCCCACCCCCACATGTTCAAGCACTGCGCGGGGACCGAGACCGACTCGCTGGCCAGCCTGATCGATCTGTTGCCGACGCTCTCCAACCTCGCCGGCGTCCCCGACCTGGACCGCTGGGTGTTCAAGGGCAAGGACCTGACGCCGATCCTTTCCAATCCCAAGGCCGAGGTGCAGAGCTACATCCACTTCACCTACGAGGATCTCTACTTCTACGTCGCCGCCGCGAACCACATCCGGGCGATCATCGAGGGGCGCTGGAAGTACGCGGTCTACTACGACATCTTCACCGACCAGCCGTTCGAGTACGAGATGTACGACCTGGCCGTGCCTCTGGACCAGCGGGAGGTGCGGAACCTGGGGCATCCGGACACGCCGGTCACCGCGGAGGAGAAGGCCGAGCGCGAGCGCCTGCACCAGAAGCTGATCCACGTCATGGAGACGCTCGGCACCCTGCCGCACGAGATCGAGTGGCCCAAGCACTGGGGCGAGCAGCGGCCGCCCTACAGCGGCTGATCCCCGGGCTTCATCCCTGGGCTCGGCGGCCGGACCCCTGTAGAATGAGGCCCGCTCTAAAGGAGGGGATC
>DASPJI010000341.1:0-3297 GCA_035628695.1 Thermoanaerobaculia bacterium
CCCTCGCTCTCCTTCGCCTGGGACGACTCGCCGGAATCGCGGCGCACGGACTGCTCGCGGTCGGCGGTGGAGCCGGCGGCCGGCTGGGCCTCCTGCCGCGGAGCCGGCTGGGGCTCCGGCGACGCCACCTTGGGCGCGCTGTCGGTGGCCGCCGCGCCCGGCTCGCGGGCCGCCTCGACCTGCTTGATCTCCTCGGTGCTCTCGGGCGGCGCCGCGGCCGCGACCGCCTCGGGCTGCTGCGCCGGACCCGTGGCGGCGGGAGCCGCCGCGCCGGCGCCGGGCTGCTCACCGGCTTCGCCGATCACCGCCACCACCTGGTTGACGGGGACCGTCTCCCCCTCCTGGTTGCGGATCTCCAGCAGGACGCCCGAGCCCGGGCTGGGAATCTCGGCATCGACCTTGTCGGTCGAGATCTCGAACAGCGGCTGGTCCCTCTCCACCCGATCGCCCACCTTCACCAGCCACTTGGTGATGGTTCCCTCGGCAATCGACTCCCCCATCTGGGGCATGACGACTTCAGTTGCCATATTGCTCTCTCCCGTCTCCGGTTCCTGTCAGTAGCTGGCCAGCTCCCGCACCTTGGCGACGAGCTTGTCCACGTTGGGCAGATAGGCCTCTTCGAGCGTCGGGCTGAACGGCACCGGGGTGTCCGGGCAGCAGAGCCGGACGACCGGCCCGTCCAACCAGGGGAAGGCATGCTCGGAGATGCGCGACGCCACCTCGCCGGCGACCGACCCGGTCAACTGCTCCTCGGTCAGGACGATGACCCGGCTGGTCTTGCGGACGGTGGCGAGGATCGCCTCCTGGTCCAGGGGCTTGATGGTGCGCAGGTCGAGGACTTCGAGGTCGATCCCGTCGGCTTCGAGGCGCCCGGCGGCCTCCAGCGCCACGTGAAGCATAGCACCCCAGGTGATGACCGACAGGTGCCGGCCCTCCCGCGCCAGGCGCGCCTTGCCGATCGGCACCAGGCCGTCGCCCGCCGGCAGCTCCTCCTTGATCCGCCGGTAGAGGTACTTGTGCTCGCAGAAGAGCACCGGGTTGGGGTCGCGGATCGCCGCCTTGAGGAGCCCCCGCGCGTCCGCCGGCGTCGCCGGCGACACGATCTTGAGGCCCGGCGCGTGGTGGAAGAAGGCTTCCGGGTTCTGGCTGTGGAAGGCCGAGCCGTGGACGTTCCCCCCCGAGGGGCCGCGCACCACGATCGGCACGCTCTGCCCCCAACGGTAGTGGTTGGGCGCGGCGAAGTTGACCATCTGGTTGAAGGAGCAGGCGATGAAGTCGATGAACTGCATCTCCACCACCGGCCGCAGGCCCATCATGGAGGCGCCGATGGCGCAGCCCACCATGGCCGACTCGCTGATCGGGGTGTCGATGATCCGCTCCGGGCCGAAACGCTCGAGGAACCCGGACGTCACCCGGAAGGCGCCGCCGTAGGTGCCGATGTCCTGGCCCAGCATGAAGACCCGCTCGTCCTGCTCCATCTCCTCCCAGAGCGCCTGGCGGATGGCTTCGAGATAGGTGACGACGGCCATCAGACCACCCCTCCCTTGCCGTTGCCGGTGCCGGCATCCTCAGCGTAGACCCCCTCGAAGGCCCGCTCGGGCGGCGGCATGGGCGAGGCCAGGGCGAAGTCGACCTCGGCGTTGAGCCGGGAGTCGATGTCCGCCGTGATCGCCCGCAGCTCCTCTTCGGTGGCCAGGCCGTTGCCGAGGAGGTGGCGCTCGAAGCGCTCGATGGGGTCCTTCTTCTTCCAGACCTCGAACTGCTCCGCCGGCACGTAGCCGGCGTCGTCGTGCTCGGCGTGCCCCTTCATGCGGAAGGTCTTGGCTTCGATGAGGCTCGGCCCGCCGCCGCGGCGCGCCCGCTCCACCGCCCGGCGGGTGGCCTCGTAGACCGCCAGCACGTCGTTGCCGTCCACGGTCTCCCCGGGGATGCCGTAGGCCGCGGCGCGGGTGGCGATGTTCTGGATGCGCATCTGCTTCGAGGTGGGCGTCGAGTAGGCCCAGCCGTTGTGCTCGGCGACGAGGACGAAGGGGACGTTCAGCACAGCGGCGAGGTTGAGCCCCTCGTGAAAATCCCCTGTGGAGGTGCCGCCGTCCCCGATGTAGGTCATGGCTACCAGGTCCTTGCCCAGCTTCCTCCCCGCCAGGGCGACGCCGGCCATGACCGGGATCACCGCGCCGAGCATGGAGATGGGCGCCACGAGGCCACGGGAGATGTCCCCGAAGTGGGTGTTGGCGTCCTTGCCGCCGGTGGGGCTGTCGCTCTTCGCCATGTACTGCATCATGACCTCGCGCGGCTGGACGCCGCGCACGAGCATGGTGCCGAGGTTGCGGATGAGGGGCCCCACCACGTCCTGGGGATCCAGCGCGTAGGCGCTGCCGACGGAGGTCGCCTCCTGCCCCAGGCTCGAATAGAGCCCGCCCACCACCTTGCCCTGACGGTAGAGGTTGCCCAGCCGGCCCTCGACCATGCGGGTCAGCTTCATGAACCGGTACAGATCGAGCTGCCGCTCGCGCGGCAGCTCGGTCCGGGCCAGCTTGTCGGTCTGCTCGGTCTGGGGGTGGAGAGGACCCCAGCTCTTGCTGCTGAGCTTCGCCATGGACTCCTTTCCTAGATGTGGATCGCGTGGCCGTGGGCCGCGTGGGCCGCCTCGGCCACCGCCTCCGACAGAGTCGGGTGAGCGTGCATGGTGCGGAACAGCTCCTCGTCGGTGCCCTCCATCTGGAGCGCGACGCAGGCCTCGGCGATCAGGTCGGTGGCATGGGCGCCGACGATGTGGACGCCCAGCACCTCGTCGTACTTCTTGTCGCGCACCACCTTGACGAAGCCGGCGGTCTTGCCGAGGATCGCGGCCTTGGCGAGCGCGGTGAAGGGGAACTTGCCCACCGCCACGTCGTAGCCCCGCTCGCGCGCCTTGGCCTCGGTCAGGCCGACGCTCGCCACCTCGGGCTCGCAGTAGGTGCAGGAGGGGACGCGGTCGTAGTTGACCGGCCGGACCGGCTTGCCCGCCATGTGCTCCACCGCCAGGATCCCCTCGGCCGAGGCGACGTGGGCGAGCCACGGCGTGTTGACCACGTCGCCGATGGCGTAAATGTGGGGCACCGCCGTCTGCATGAGCTGGTTGACCTTGACGTAGCCGCGGTCGAGCTCGATCCCCAGCGCCTCCAGCCCCAGGCCCTCGGTCACCGGCTTGCGGCCGATGGCCACCAGCAGCGCCTCGGCCTCGACCGAGTCCACCTTGCCCCCTTCGAGCTTCAAGCGGACACCGTTGTCGGTCTTCTCGAAGCTGGTCATCTT
>DASPJI010000342.1:0-6991 GCA_035628695.1 Thermoanaerobaculia bacterium
CCTGACCTGGTCGCGCCAGACCCGCAGCGCCAGCGCCTTCTGGCGTCCCCCGAAGGACCGGGCCTCCGCCGTCACCCCGGGAGGGAGCTGGCCGTCCAAGGTGAGGACGCGGAAGCCGACCCCCCGGGAGCGGGCGAGCTCGGCGCAGGCCCCGGCCAGGAGCCGCCCCGCCAGGGCACGGCCGCCGCCGTCCAGGTCCAGGCCGGCCGAGACGAGCACCAGGTCACGGGGTGGAGCGGATGGCCGTCGGGACAGCTCGGACAGGTGGGACGGGACGCGATGAGATTCGCGCTTGTGGATCGGCACGTCGGGCTACAGCTCAACTCCAGAGATCAGCTTTTGAAACAGAAGGCGCGGGGGGATTGTACAACAGGGTGTGCAAACCGGAGTCGGGCCTTCTGCTCCGGCGGACCTCGCGGCGAAAGCTCCGAAGTCGCGGCGCGGCGTTCGAGCTTGCGGTGAGCCGTCTGGGCTTGCGGTGAACCGCCTGAAGTTGCGGTGAACGCTTTGAGCTTGCGGTGGATCCTTCGATCTTGCGGTGAGCCAAGCGAAGTCGCGGTGAATCTTTTCAGCTTGCGGCGAATCTTTGGAAGTCGCGGTGAACCGATTCGAGTCGCGGCGAGCGGTTCGAGGTCGCGGTGAAGCCGCCGGAGTCGCGGCGGACGGACCCGAGTCGCGGTGAAGAGTTTGGAGTCGCGGTGGAGGGATCGAAGTCGCGGCCAGCGAATTGGGAACGCGGCCAACGAATCGGAGTCGCGGCGCCGATACCGAGGGAAGAGGGAGGGGGGGAGGGACGAGCCCTCACCCCCGCCGGGTGATCTCTTCTTCGATCGCCGGCACCAGCTCCGGCGTGGCCGCGATCAGCCGGGTGAGGAGCGGCTTGGCGCGGTTGAAGCGGGTCTCTTCGGGCTTGCCGGTGATGACGCGGCCCCCCGCGGCCAGGACCAGCGCCACGCCGGCGGCCACGTCCCACTCGTGCTTCGGGGTGAGGGTCCAGGTGGCGTCGGCGAGACCGGCCGCCACCTGCGCCAGCTTGTAGGCCACCGAGCCGGTGGGCTCCATCTCGAAGGCCCCCTCGCGGTAGCCCTGCCACTCGCCGCGCTTCACCTCGCTGCGGCTCGCCAGCACCCGGGCGCCGGCGAGCTGCGTCCGCCCGCTCACCCCGGCGGGCTTGCCGTTCAGGGTGACGCCGGCGCCGACCGCGCCGACGATGGTCTGCCCGGTGGCGGGGTTGCAGATCCCCCCCGCGACCGGCTCGCCGTCCACCACCAGCCCCACCGACACCGACCACTCGGGGATCCCCTCGACGAACTCACGCGTGCCGTCGAGCGGGTCCACCACCCAGACGCGGCGGCAGGAGAGACGGGCGAGGTCGTCCGTCGTCTCCTCCGACAGCCACCCCTCGCCGTCGCGCGGCAGGAGCTCGCGCAGCAGCGTGTCCACTGAGGTGTCGGCCTCGGTCACGGGGTCGTCCCCCTGCTTGCGCCGCGCCGCGATGTCGCCCGGCGTGTAACGCCGGAGCAGGCCGGCGGCCTGCTCCAGCGCCGTGTGGATCCGCTCGATCTCCGCGGTCCAGCCGTTGCCGTTGTTGGAGTCGGTGCCCATGGTCACTGCGCCGTCATGCTCGCCCCGACGTAGCCCTCCCGCTCCAGATAGAGCAGGATCTCCTGGGCCGCCTCCTCGGGGGACATGACCGTGGTGTCGATCACCAGGTCGGCGTCGGTGGGCACCTCGTACGGGTCGGAGATACCGGTGAACTCCTTGAGGATGCCGGCGCGCGCCTTGGCGTACAGCCCCTTGCGGTCCCGCTCCTCGCAGGTCTCGATCGGCGTCGCGATGTGGACCAGCACGAAGCCGCCGCCCGGCTCGATCGTCGCCCGCACCTCCCGCCGCACGCTGTCATAGGGGGCGATCGGGGCGCACAGGGCGATGCCGCCGTTCTTGGTGATCTCGGAGGCGACGAAGCCGATGCGCCGGATGTTGATGTCCCGGTGCTCCTTCGAGAAGTTGAGCTCGGACGACAGGTTCTTGCGCACGATGTCGCCGTCGAGCAGTGTCACCGGCCGGCCGCCCATCTCCATGAACTTCACCAGCAGCACCGAGGCGATGGTCGACTTGCCGGCGCCCGAGAGGCCGGTGAGGAACACCGTGAAGCCCTGCTGGTGCCGCGGCGGATGGGTGCGGCGCAGCTCCTCCGCCACCTCGGGGAAGGTGAACCAGGACGGGATCTCCCGGCCCTCGGCCAGGCGCCGGCGCAGGTCCGTTCCCGAGATGTCCAGCACGCGCGCCCCCTCGGGGATCTCGTCCTGCGGCAGGTAGGTGTCCAGGTCCTCGACGTAGCTGAGCTGCTGGAACGGCACCATCGTCACCCCCAGCTCCTCCTGGTGCTTGCGCAGAAGCTCCTGAGCGTCGTAGGGGCCGTAGAACGGCTTGCCCTGCGAGTCCTTGCCCGGGCCGGCGTGGTCGCGGCCGACGATGAAGTGGGTGCAGCCATAGTTCTTGCGGATGATGGCGTGCAGCAGCGCCTCCCGCGGGCCGCCCATGCGCATGGCGAGCGGGAGCAGCGACAGCTTCACCGTGTGCTGCGGGAAGCGGTTGATCACCGCCTGGTAGCAGCGCACGCGGGTGTAGTGGTCGAGGTCGCCCGGCTTGGTCATGCCCACCGTCGGGTGGATCAGCAGGTTGGCCTGCGCCTCCTTGGCCGCCCGCAGGTTCAGCTCGCAGTGCGCCCGGTGCATCGGGTTGCGCGTCTGGAAGGCCACCACCCGGCGCCAGCCCTCGCGGGCGAACTCCGCGCGCAGCTCGGCCGGCGTGTGGCGGAGCTGCCGGAAGTCGTAGTGGATCGGCATCTGCAGCCCTTCGATACGGCCGGAGACGGCGAACGGATGACTGCGCTGGAGCAGGTGGGCCACTCCGGGATGAACCAGGTCGGTGGTGCCGAACACGGACTTGGCGCTCCGCTCGCGGTCCATCTCCCAGACCTCGTCCACGTGCAGCGCCGCGAGCATCACCCCTTCGGGGTCGCGCAGCGCCAGGACGCTCCCGCTCTTGCCGAGCTTCTGGGCCATCTCCGCCGGCACGTCGAGCACGATCGGGATCGGCCAGAGGGTGCCGTCGGCCAGGCGCATCCCCTCGCAGACCGCGTCGTGGTCGGCGCGGCTCATGAAGCCGTTCAGCGGCGAGAAGGCGCCGGACATCAGCAGCTCCAGGTCGCAGAACTGGCGTGGCGTCAGATCCCAGGACGTCCAGTCGCGGGACGCCGCCTTGAGCTCGGCGGCGCGCTCCGGCTCGACCATCAGGTCGACGAGCTCGCCGCCATGGGGCTCGATGAGGTGGCTCGCGGGGCTATCGGGATTCCGGTCGCGGTCGCGATCCGGAGCGGGGCTGGGAAACGGAGTGACTTGTGCCATTATAGACAATGCTCCTCATGCGGGCGTTGAGACTCGGATACACAGGTGCGGGGAAACCCCAAACCGGGACACACGCTCCCCCTCCGGGAGCGCCCGGTGGGTTTATTCAAGAATAGGGCCAGCCGGTCTGCCGGGGCGAGGAGGGGAGGTCAGCGGGGACGGGATGGAGAGGGCTCCGGATCGTCGGAGACGATCACGCCCACCACCGCGGCGGCGGGGAGGAGGACCGACTTGCGGGGCCACCAGGCGATGACGCAGGCGCGGCAGATCTCGTCCGACCGGCGGATCCCCTGGGAGTTGACGCGGGTGACGACGCCGTCGCAGAGGAAGGCGTAGACCTCCTTGCCCTGCTGGTCCGGCGCGGTCTCGCCCACCGTGAGGTTCTCGGCCACGCCGCGCTCCTTGGCGGAGAGCTGCACCCGGCAGTCGCCGTTCACCTTCACCTGGCGGGGCTCGGAGCGGGCGGTCACGTTGCCGGCGCCGTCGACCAGGGCGGCATAGAGCTCCACCGACTCGTTGCGCCGCTCCGGCTTCGGCGGCACGGCCCAGTAGCGGCCGTCCGGCTCCATTTCCAGCGGCACCCAGTAGAAGGCCTTGTGGTCCTTCCAACGGAAGTAGAGCCGCCCCGCCTGACCGGCCGCGCCATTTCCGTGGCCGTTGCCGTTCACCCGCACCCGGACGACACCGTTCTCCTCCCGCGGCAGGCAGCCGGGGTCCTCCACCGTGATCGTCTGGGCGTGCGCCGCGGTGGCGCCGTATCCCAGAAGCAGGCCGCAGGCCGCGGCGAAGAGGGCTCGTGCTCTCATGGTTTTCTCCCGTTTGGCCGATTTTACCTCACTCGGCCTCAGCTCCCCAGAATCTTCTTCGCGTACGACTCCACGTAGGGCGTTTTCTGCAAATTCGGCAGCGAGCGCTGGAGGGCGCCGGCCGCGGCGGCCTTGTCCCCGGACTCGTAAAGAGCGACCGCCATGTAGAACAGCAGCTCCGGCTGGTCCGCCGCCGGCTCGCCGCCGCGCCGGAAGTAGGCGGCCGCCTCCTGCCAGCGGGAGAGACGATAGGCCGCCTCGGCCGCCAGGTGCTGCGCCTCCGTCGACCCGGCATGGGCGTCGGCCACCTCGCGGGCGAGCTGGAAGGCGCGCTTGAGGTCCCGGGTCTTGCCGTCGCCCTCGAGGATCTCGCGCGCCGAAGCCATCTTCTGCCGTTCTTCCTCGGAGACCGGCCGGGGAGCCGGGGGCGCCGCCTGGGCGATGGCCGCGGGGGCCTGGACCACCGGCTCCGGCTTGGCAGCCTGCGCCGGTTGCCCCGGCGGAGAATCTCGCCGTCCCCGCTCGTTCCTGCCGGCGGGCGTGGTCTTCGCCCCCTGGGCCTCCGGCTTCTGGCGGGCGGCGAGGCCGCGGAAGGCGGCGACGCTCTCCAGGACCGCCGCCGGCATGGTGGCCACCAGGCGCTGCTCGAAAGCGGCTTTCAGGTCCGCCGGCAGCTCGGCCTGGGAGTAGGCGCCGAACCGCTCCTCCACATCCAACAGGAGACGGAACGTGTCGCCGAAGCCGGTGGCGTTGCCGGCTCTGTCCTGCGCCAGGGCCAGGCGCACCAGGCAGTCGGCTAGCGGCTTTGGCTCGTCCAGCATGCCGAAGCAGGCGACGCGCAGGTCGCGTGCCGCCGCCGCGTAGTCCTTGCGGTCGTAGGCGATCATGCCGTCGCGCAGCATGCCGGTGTAGAACGGATCGGCCGCGCGGGCGGCTCCGGGAGCCAGCAGCAGGGCGGCGGCGAGGAAGATACGGGTACGTCTCATGCCATCTCCGGCAGCGGGCGGTCCTCGACGACCGCCCTCGGGTTGTCCACGGTCAGGCGCCTGGCCAGCTCCTCGTTCCATCTCCCGGCGATGACCAGGCAGGCCCGCTTGAGGCCCGGGGGGCGGCGCTGGACGCCGTGGGCGTCGCTGGCCACGAAGTGGACGAGCCCGGCGTCGATCAGCGCCAGCGCGTCCTGCTGCGGGCGGCGCCCGAAGTCGCCGGTGAGGCTCATCGCCGTCACCTGGGCCGTCGCCCCGAGCTCGACCAGCCGCTCCATCAGCGGCAGGTCCAGCCAGGGGATGAATTCGGGGTGCGCCACGATGGGGCGCCAGCCGGCCACCACCAGCTCGTGGATCAGGTGGATCGCCTCGGCGCCGGTATGGTTGGAGCCGAACTCGACCAGCAGGTAGCGCGAGCCGGCCAGGGGGAGGATGCCGGCGTCCGGCAGCCGCTCCACCTCGGCGAGGAGCTCCGCGTCGACGTGGATCTCACCCCCGGGCAGGATGCGCGGCACCGGCCCCACCGCCGCCTGCAGCTCCTCGCGTAGCGCGGCGAGCTGGGCGAGGTCGGAGTTCCACCAGACGCCGCGCCGCTGGTGCGGGGTGGCGACCATGGCCTCGCACCCCTCCTCCGCGGCGAGGCGGCACATGTTGACCGCCTCGGCCAGGCTGCGGGCACCGTCGTCGATGCCCGGCAGGATGTGGCAATGCAGATCGATCATCAGGCGGCCGATCCGGCCTTGGCCGCGTCCTCGTCGGCGGCGTACGTCTCATAGGCGCGGTAGCGCTTGCCGAAGCCGGCCTGGAGCGAGCGGTAGCGGTTGAGCACCGCGCCCAGGATCCGCACGTCGGCGAGGCGGAGCCGGTCGCGGCACATCCGCGCCTCCTCGCGCGTCACCTTGCCGCAGCGCATCGTCAGCACCACACCGTCGGCCAGCACGCCGATGATCGTCGAGTCGGTGACCGCGAGCGCCGGCGGCGTGTCGATGATCACGTACTCGAAGCGCTGGCGCACCGTCCGCAGCCACTCCCGCATCCGGTCCGAAGCCAGCAGCTCCGACGGGTTGGGCGGGATCGGCCCCGACGGCGTCACCCAGAGGTTGGGCACCTCGGTGGGCAGGAAGACCGATTCCGGGTCGGCCGTGGAGGTCAGGTGGTTGACGACGCCGACCCGGTTCGACACCCGGAACACCTGGTGCAGGCGGGGCTTGCGCAGGTCGCAGTCGACGATCAGCACCGGCCGGCCGAGCTGGGCCAGGACCACGGCGAGGTTGGCGGCGGTGGCGGTCTTGCCCTCGCCGGCGACCGCCGAGGTCACCGCCACCAGCTTGAGCTCGCGGGCGGACGAGAGGAGGAGCGCCGTACGCAGCGACCGGTAGGACTCGGAGATCAGCGTCCGCGGCTGCTCGTGCGGCACGAGCTCGATCTGCGCCGTCTGCGGCGCGGCCCCCTTCTTGCGCTCCAGCCACCCTGCCGGCGTGCCCGCCGCCCGCTTGGGGCGTACCCGCGTCCCCTCGGTGGGGGGGGACGGCGGCTCGGTGCCATAGCCGTAGCCATAGCCGCCGTTGCGCGCGTAGCCGTAGGCCTTGCCGGCGTCGGAGATGTCCTGGATCACCGCCAGCGGGGCGAGCCCCAGCTTGCGCTCGATCTCCTCCGGCGACTTGACCGTGCGGTCCAGGAACTCGATCAGGAAGGCGCAGCCGACGCCGAGGAGCAGGCCCATCAGCAGGCCGTAGGTGAGATCCTGGCGCAGCGACGGACGGAACGCGCCGCCGGGCATCAGCGCCTT